>CAVDJG010000038.1:1384-11741 GCA_963609005.1 Acidaminococcaceae bacterium | reverse complement strand
ACATTATCTTTATATGCACTCAAACCGAACGAGCCGGGCACGGGCACCGACATGATGATGCCTGTGGTCTTGCGGTTGTAGTAGTCGATTGTGAAGTCGATGCATCCCAACAGACTTACATCGAGACCAATGTCCCAAGTCGTGGCTTTCTCCCACGATATGCTTTCAAGCTTCTGGCTTGTCTGTGCGATACCCGACGAGAGCGTGCCGCCAAACGGGTAGTTTTTGCCCGTGTCATAGGTCACGAGCCACGGGTAGTAGTCGGTGAGGGCATCCTGGTTGCCGAGCTGTCCCCACGATGCACGCAGCTTAAGGTTTTGCAGCCACGAGCGTGCACCCTCCATGAATTTCTCCTCAGATACGCGCCATCCTGCCGAAAGCGACGGATAGTAGCCCCATCGGTTGTCGGGCGAGAAGCGCGACGAAGCATCGGCGCGGAAGTTTACTTCAAAGAGATAGCGCCCGGCATAGTCGTAGTTAACGCGGCCGAAGTATGACATCATGGCCAGCTCGCGCGTGTAGCCGGAGTTTGTTTGCGACGACGACGTTCCGGCATCAAGGTCGGTCAGGTCGTTGTTGGGGAAACTGTTGCGGTAAGCCTGCACCTCGTCGTAGTTGTATTTCTCGATGCGCCATCCGGCAAGTCCCTTGAGATTATGCTGGCCGAAGCTCTGCGTGTAGTTCAGCAGCAGGTCGAGCGACGGGCGGTTCCAGTTGTAGCGGCGCGACGAAAGAGTGTTCGGTCCGTGATATTTGCTGGTATTATATTGTATGTCCTTCTTGAAATCGTCGGTCGATTGTACGTTAGATATATACGCGCCCTTTGCCGTGAACACGAGAGGGTCGATTATTTTCCAGTCAAGGGCCAGTATGCCCGAGAAGTTCTGCACCTTGCGTGTCACGGTTTGGTCGAGGTCGAGCCATGCCACGGGGTTGCCGTCGCCGATGGTGCCATAGGTTCCGTCCTCATTCTTGTAGGGTATCCACGGAGCAATGAGGTTGAGCTGGCGTATAATCTGGTCGGAACCTCCGGCCACATACGAGTTGTTCGGGTCTTTGTATTTGTTGTTGATGTATGCCATGCTTGAACGCACCGTAAGGCGGTCGCAAAGCTTCAGGTCGATGTTGGAGCGCAGATTGAACTGCTCGCGGTTGCTGTGCACCATGATACCGTTTTGGTTCAGATAGCCAGCCGACACCATATAGCTCACATTGTCGTTGCCTCCCGACACACTTGCGTTGTGCTGGTGCATGAAACCGTTGCCCTGATAGCCCAGATTGTTCCAGTCGGTGTCGGGGTGTCCGTATGGGTCGCTGCCGTCGCGGAACTTCTGTATGTCCTCAGCCGTGAAGCGTTCCTGTCCGGGGTGAGCACGGTTGTAGTAGTCGGCGGCATCGGCCGAGTGCATGCGCTCCACATGTCCGGTGGCCACCTGCCAACCTATTGTGCCGTTGTAGTTCACTGTCGGGCGGCCAGCCTTGCCGCGTTTCGTGGTGATGAGTATCACGCCGTTGGCGGCCTTCGAACCGTATATGGCGGCCGATGCGGCATCCTTGAGCACCGAAATCGACTCGATGTCGTTAGGATCGATGCTGCTCATTGTGCCAGTCTCGATGCCATCGACGAGTATGTAGGGTGCCGAATTGTTGAGCGTGCCCACACCGCGCACCGTCATCGAGGTGTTGTCTTCGCCCGGGCGGCCCTGGCTATTGGTTATCTGGAGGCCAGGTACAAGTCCCTGAATACCTGCTTTGACCGATGTAATGGGTCGTGCGGCGAGTTCTTTGCTCGACACCGATGCCACCGAACCGGTAAGATTTTCCTTCTTTTGCGAACCGTAGCCCACAACCACTACCTCGCTCAGCTGCTCACTGTCCTCTTTCATCGATATGGCAAGACGGTCTTTCTGCCCCACCCGCACTGTCTGCGGCACAAAGCCTATATACGACACGAGCAGTTCTGTGCCGTCGGTCACGCCATCAATCACGAAGTTGCCGTCAACATCGGTCACGGCACCGTTGTTTGTGCCTTTCTGTTTCACCGACGCACCTATGATTGGGTCGCCGTTTTGGTCGAGTATCCGTCCGCGAACAGCCTTCCTTTGACCGCCGTTCTGTGGGTGTGCAGCATCGCGATGCTTCTTCACCACGATGTTCTTGCCCTGGATGTCGTAGTCCACACCGCTCTGCCCGCGCAGAATCTGGCGCACCACGTCGCCCACGGTAGCGTTGGTCGCGGCCACCGACACCTTTTTATTGGTGTTGATGTCGCTCGAAGAGAATACAAACGAATAGCCTGAAGCTTTCTTAAACTGTTCCATAGCCTCCTTCACCGTCACATTCTTCACCTGCATGGTGACGTTCTGCGAATAGGCCGACAAGTTCAAGACGAGTGCAGCCGAGGCTGCAAGCATGGTTCTTTTTAAATTCACCATAATTTCGTCGATTTAGGTTAGTTTGATATTAAAGGTATTTATGTGTATGTTATTGCATATATCCGGTGTGCTACACGCACGGCGGCCGTGCTCCACGGCACGCAGTTTCTCAATAAAGTTCGTAGCCCGCGCGCGTCTTGCGGCAGCTCACGTTGCCGGTGGCCGATATGGCCCGCAGTATGTCGTCGGGGGTATTGGCCGTCAAGCGGAACGAACCGTAGAAGCGACGCCCGCGCACCGAGTCGGCCACATGCACGCGCACGTTGTAGCTGCGCTCTATCTTCTTGGCAATGTCAGGCAGCAAGTCCTCGTCGAAGAACAGTTCGTTGCCTGTCCACGCCGCCGTCGCGCGGGTGCTCATGTCACGCAGTGTCATCTGCCCTGTGCGCTTGTCCATTACCATGCACTGCATGGGGCGCAACAACACCGTGCTGTCATGGCACACACGGTTGTACAATGCCACGCAACCCTCGACAAGGCTCACGGCCAGTTCGCTGTCAGAAGGATAGTTGCGCAGATTGAATTTCGTGCCCACCACACGCACTCCCAGTTCGCGCGTGGCTATGCAGAAAGGCTTGTCAGGGTTGTGTGCCACCTCGAAATAGGCTTCGCCCTCGAGCTTCAGCCTACGGTCGGCAACGCCGAAACCCTGCGAATAGACTATGCGCGAGCCCGAGTTGAGCCACACATGAGTGCTGTCGGGCAGCGTCATACGCATGCGCCCGCCCATGGGAGCCTCAACCACGATGTCGGCAAACGCGGCCTGCAAACCGTTGCGGCCAATGTGATAGCCTATCAGCGGCAACGCCACGACAACAAGCGCCGCCGCAACGGCAGCCACGGCCACCTTCCAGCGCGGCATGCGCCGCTTGCCGCTTGCCGAAAACCGCATGCCACCCGTTGATGCCACGCGCTCCCTGAACCGCCCATAGGCGGCACTGCTGTCAAACGGCGTGTTGTCGGTTGCCACACCGAGCGAGAACATAACCTCAATCTGCCGCCGCACATATTCCCTGTGCTCGGCAGAGGCATCGGCCCAACGCCGCAACTCGCGCAAAGAGTCACGGTGGATAGTGCCCCGCATGTAGCGTTCGATGATCTTGTCAATATGTTGTTTTGTCTCGTTGTCGGTCATTTTTTCTGCTTTTCTACTGCCGTCTATAATGCTATAACACTAAAAAAGGATTGTCGGGTAGTGCAAAAGCAAGAAAAAAGAAAAAATATTTTTTGGGGGACACTTAATTCGCCCCAAAATAACAATACAATATAATAATGTCGAGATAGCGCCCCAACCTGCTGTCGAGAATAGCCATGGCCCGCCGCATGTGATACTTAACGGTATTTACCGATATGCCCATCCGCCGTGCTGTCTCCTCATATTTCCCGCCGTCTATGCGCACCATTCTGAACACTTCGCGGCACTCGCGCGGCAGGCTGTCGATGCTTTCGGCCAACTCACATTCAAATTCCTTCTCAATGAGCATGCCAAGCGGATGCTGAGGGTCGGCGAATATGGCATCGAGAAAGGCCACATTGTCGGCAGCGGTGATGTCGGCCATGCTCACCGTAGGGCGTCGTGCCGAGTTGCGCAGCTCGTTGAGTGCGCGGTTGCGCACACCGCGCACCAGATATGCACGCAGCGAAACGCCCACGTCAACGGTCAGCCGGTGCTGCCACAAACCGAACACCACATCGTCAACCACCTCCTCGGCCATGCCGGGGTTGTGCAATATGGCGTTTGCAAACCGGCACAGCAGTTCGTAATAGCGGTCGTACACAATGCCGAAAAGGCGTTCGTCGCCCTTGCGCAATGCTTTCAAAAGGTCTTCGTCCATTGGCTTTCTGACGGCGATGCCGCCGTTTGTCTTCACAAAGATATAATTCTTATTCGAAACAAGTGCGCCTTACGGAGTTTTTTTCGTTGACCTTATTGCCTTTGTCTTATTGCTGTTGCCAAAAAACGTTTCAAATGCACGGTTTGTATTCCGACAACATGCGGCGTATCTCGTCGGCCCTTTCGCGCGGCAAAGGATCAGTGCCATCAAGCCGGTAGGCAAGTCCAAGGTTTTCATACTTGAATTTGCCGAGTGTGTGGTAGGGCAATATTTCTATTTTCTTCACCACATCATATTGTGCAACATATTCTCCAAGACGCCGCAGCCAACGGTCGTCGTCGGTAAGTCCCGGCACCACTACATGGCGCACCCACACATCGATGCCCCGCCGTTCAAGTTCGTCAAGAAAGCGCAGATTATCGGTTTGCGCGCGTCCCGTAAGCCGTGGATAAAGATCAGCATCCATTGTCTTTATGTCGAGAAGAGCGAGGTCGGTATGGTCGAGCACCGCCAGCGCTTCGGGAGTGGTGTAGGCCCCGCTTGTGTCGAGCGCGGTGTGCAGCCCCTCCTCCTGACAGATGCGGAAATACTCACGCACGAATGCAGCCTGCATAAGCGGTTCGCCACCCGAAACTGTGACACCGCCCTGGGCTATGAAGCTACGGTAGCGCAGAGCCTCGTCGGCCAGTTGGCGCGGAGTAAGCTCATACTCGCACGGCGCGTCGGTTTTCCACGTGTCGGGGTTGTGGCAAAAAAGGCAGCGCAGCGGACAGCCCTGCATGAACGCCACGAAGCGTATGCCAGGTCCGTCCACTGTGCCGAACGATTCTATTGAGTGTATTCTGCCTTTCACCATGTGGCAGAAACGACTACATTCCCATGTTTATGGTGCGCGAAAGCACGTCGAGCTGCTGCTCGCGTGTGAGCTTCACGAAGTTCACCGCATATCCGCTCACGCGTATTGTGAGCTGCGGATATTTTTCGGGATGATCCATTGCATCGACAAGAAGCTCGCGGTCGAACACATTAACGTTGATGTGCTGTCCGCCGTGCGGTGTGAAATAGCCGTCGAGCAGTGCGGTGAGGTTCTGCGCACGCATCCCGGCATCCTTTCCGAGAGCCGACGGCGCGATGGCGAAGGTATAGGAAATGCCGTCGCGCGAGTGCTGGAACGGGAGTTTTGCCACCGATGCCAATGCAGCCACCGAACCTTTGCGGTCGCGCGAGTTCATGGGGTTTGCACCCGGAGCAAACGGCACTCCTGCCTCGCGGCCGTCGGGAGTGGCTCCCGTGTTGCGTCCGTACACCACGTTAGAGGTGATTGTCAGCAAGCTCTGCGTGGGCGTTGCGTTGCGGTAGGTGCGGTGCTGACGCAGATATTCCATGAATTTCTCGGTTATGTCTACGGCTATCATGTCGGTCTCGTCGTCGTTGTTTCCAAACGGCACATAGCTTCCCTCCTCAATCTTGTAGTCAACGGCAAGACCGCTTTCGTCGCGTATGATGCGTATCTTGCAGTGCTTCATGGCAGCTATCGAGTCGGCCACTATCGACAGTCCGGCAATACCTGTGGCGCGCGTGCGTTCCACGTCGCCGTCGTGCAGCGACATTTCAAAGGCCTCATAGTCATACTTGTCGTGCATGTAGTGTATGATTTTCAGCGCGTTCACATAGGTTTTGGCCAGCCATCGCATCATCTGCTCAAACTTGGGCATGAACTCCTCGTAGGTGAGCCAGTCGCCGGTTATGGGTGCAAACTGCGGAGCCACCTGCTTGCCCGACATTTCGTCGCGGCCGCCATTGATTGCATAGAGCATGCACTTAGCAAGGTTTGCACGTGCACCGAAGAACTGCATCTGCTTTCCTATCTTCATCGGGCTCACGCAACAGGCTATTCCGTAGTCGTCGCCGAGGTCGGCCCGCATCAGGTCGTCGTTCTCATACTGTATGGCACTCGTGTCGATGCTCACCTTGGCACAGTAGCGTTTCCATGCCTGCGGGAGGCGCGGGCTCCAGAGAATGGTGAGGTTGGGCTCGGGCGACGGTCCCATGTTGTAGAGAGTGTGCAGGAAACGGTAGTCGGTTTTGGTTACCATTGAGCGTCCGTCGATGCCCATTCCGCCCACCGATGCCGTTGCCCATATCGGGTCGCCGCTGAAAAGGTCGTTGTATTCGGGTGTGCGCAGGAATCGCACTATGCGCAGTTTCATTATCATCTGGTCGATGAGTTCCTGAGCCTCC
This sequence comes from Acidaminococcaceae bacterium, assembly GCA_963609005.1. Lineage (GTDB taxonomy): Bacteria > Bacteroidota > Bacteroidia > Bacteroidales > Bacteroidaceae > Prevotella. Next base: position 5,230 of record CAVDJG010000038.1, on the reverse strand, counting down.
TGCTCGCTGAGCGTTCCGTTGTTCAGGTCGCGCTCGATGAATATGTCGAGGAATGCGCACACACGGCCCAAAGACATTGCCGCACCGTCCTGGTCTTTCACCGCACCGAGATAGCCGAAGTAGGTCCACTGCACGGCCTCGCGGGCATTGGTGGCCGGATTGCTCACGTCGAAACCATAGTTGGCGCACATGCGCTCAAACTGCTTGAGGGCCTGTATCTGCTCTGATATTTCCTCGCGGCAACGCACTATCTCTTCGGTAAACTCCTGTATGTCGATGCGTTTGAGGAAACGCTTCTTCTCCTCTATAAGGTTGGCGGTGCCGTAAAGTGCTATGCGGCGGTAGTCGCCTATGATGCGGCCACGGCCGTAAGCGTCGGGCAAACCGGTTATGATGTGTGCATGGCGTGCAGCCTTTATGTCGTCGTTGTAGGCCGAGAACACCCCTTCGTTGTGTGTCTTGCGATATTTGGTGTAGATGGTCTTTGTCATGGGGTCGAGCTCGTAGCCATACGACTGCAATGCTTTCTCAACCATGCGTATGCCACCCTTCGGAAAGATTCCACGCTTGAGCGGCTTGTCGGTTTGCAAGCCCACAATCACCTCGCTGTCCTTGTCGATGTAGCCTGCACCATAGGTGTCGATGGCTTGCGGCAGACGCGTTTCGGCATCGTAGACGCCTTTCTCGCGCTCGGTTTCGAACATTCCGCTGAGAATGTTCCACAGCTTCTTTGTGCGGTCGGTAGCACCGGCAAGGAAGCTTTCGTCGCCGTCATAAGGCGTGTAGTTGGCTTGGATAAAGTCGCGGACATCAATTTCGTGTTTCCAATTGGAACCTTTGAAGTCTGTTTGCAAATTCTGTAAAACCATAATAAAATAAAATTGTTTTATATTTGTAAACGTTCTGTAACGAGCCACAAAATTACACTTTATTTTTTGTTTACGCAAACAACGCCGCACACACATGGCCAAAATCATAACAAATGAGTATGGCGGCAATGCTGCAAAAACGGCAAAATGCAACGTAGCCATTGCCCGTTTGTGTTTTTTTATTTGTACTTTTGCCGCAAACGCCGCGCTTTGCCAAACGGCACACGGCAGACACCAGCATTAAAGACACATGTGATAAAGCTACAAGCAAATGACAACAACAGATAAACCCAACAACTGCGGCTACACGCTGCACATAAAAAACATGGTGTGCGACCGCTGCAAGGCGGTTGTAGCCGACACACTCCGGCAGCTCGGCCACACGCCGATCTCGGTGGAACTCGGACTGGCACGCATAGGCACTGCACCACACGAGAATCAACTCACGGCCATTGCCAAGGCTCTCGAAGCACACGGCTTCGAACTTTTGGGCGATGCCCGGCAACAAACGGCCGACAGAATAAAGGCGCTGGTAATTGAAGCCGTGCGCCAGACATCAGGCAAACAGAGCATCAATCTGTCGGCTTTCCTCGCCGACAGGATGCACACTGAATACAGCACGCTAAGCAAACTGTTCTCGGCCGAAACGGGAACGACGATAGAAAAATATGCCATTGCGCAAAAAACCGAGTTGGTGAAGGAGCTTATATCCTATGGCGAACTGTCGCTAACCGAGATTGCCGCACGGCTCGGATACTCGAGTACGGCCTATCTCAGCGCACAGTTCAAGAACGTAACAGGCATGACTCCGTCGCAATACAAGGCCTCGGGGCGAGGCACACGGCGTGAGCTTGACAAGATATAGCAGGCGCGGCACACACGCACACCGGCCGCTGCACGCACGCGCTGCATGCGCAATAGGCACGCAAACCATATGCGTTGGCTCGCCGCCAAGTTGTTTTTCATGTGGCAGAAGCGGCTGCGGCACAGTCAACCAACATTCTTTCATGGGCGCAAGACATTGACTGCTGCCTGCCATGTGCCCATCACGGGCCGGAAATAAAAAGCAAAAGGGCAAAGACACGATGCGCGGCGTTTCACGCTGCATCATGCCTTTGCCCTTGTTTTGTTTGCCCGCTATGGCCCGCACAAGCCTGTGTCACGGCGGCAGACCATTGCGGCCACGGCCGCAATCAAATCTTGTCGAGAGCCTGCGAGAGGTCGTCGATGATGTCGTCGATGTGCTCTGTGCCAATGCTGAGGCGCACTGTCGATGGAGTGATGTGCTGCTGGGCCAGCTCTTCGGGTGTCATCTGCGAGTGGGTGGTGGTGTAAGGATGTATCACGAGGCTCTTCACGTCGGCCACATTGGCCAGAAGCGAGAATATCTGCAAGCTGTCGCAGAAGCGCCAAGCGTCCTTTTCGCCGCCTTTTATCTCGAATGTGAATATGCTTCCGCCTCCGTTGGGGAAATATTTCTCGTAAAGAGCGTGGTCGGGATGGTCGGGAAGCGACGGGTGATTCACCTTTGCCACCTTGGGATGGTGGGCAAGGAAATCGACAACTTTCAGGGCGTTGGCCACATGACGCTCCACGCGCAGCGAGAGAGTTTCAAGACCTTGCAGCAGAATCCATGCGTTGAAGGGCGAAATGGTGGCTCCGGTGTCGCGCAGAATGACGGCCCTGATGCGTGTCACGAAGGCAGCCTTGCCTGCCACGTCGGCAAACACAGCGCCGTGGTAGCTTGGGTCGGGCTTGCCGAGCGAGGGGAATTTGTCGGCATTGGCCTTCCAGTCGAAGGTTCCGCCGTCAACAATCACGCCGCCGAGACTTGACCCGTGGCCGCCAATGAATTTAGTGGCTGAGTGCACAACCACATCGGCTCCATGCTCAATGGGACGTATGAGGAACGGTGTGCCAAACGTGTTGTCGACAATAAAAGGCAAGTTGTGGCGGTGGGCCACGGCAGCAACGCCCTCAAGATTGGTGACATCGGAGTTGGGGTTGCCGAATGTTTCGGCATATATCACCTTGGTGTTGGGCTGTATGGCAGCCTCGAGCGCGTCGAGGTCGTTCACATTAACTATGGTATTGCTTACGCCCTGTGTGGCAAGGGTGTGGGTTATGAGGTTGAACGAACCGCCGTACATGTTGTCGGCAGCCACGATATGGTCGCCTGCGGCCACGATGTTCTGCAGCGCATAGGTCACGGCTGCTGCGCCCGAAGCCACGGCAAGACCGGCCACGCCGCCTTCGAGAGCGGCCACGCGGTCTTCAAACACACCCTGTGTGGAGTTGGTAAGACGGCCGTAGATATTGCCTGCATCGCGCAAAGCAAAACGGTCGGCAGCGTGCTGCGAGTTGCGGAACACATAACTCGTGGTTTGATAAATGGGCACGGCACGCGCATCGGTTGCCGGATCGGGTGCTTCTTGCCCTACATGAAGTTGGAGTGTTTCAAAATGCAGTTTTTTGTTGTCCATTGTTATAAATTCCTTTCTTTTCTGAATATTTTCGTTGCGGTTTCGCAAAATTACACATTATCGTTGTGAAACTGCACACAATGCCGCATTTTTTATGAAAAAACAACAACACGGCAAGCGTCAGGGCAAGCCGCCGGGCTGCCGCAATTTTGCACGCAACAAGGGCGTTGTGCAGACAGTCTAAGGCATTTTCACGCCGCAACAACGCTCCATGCAATCTTTTTTTGCTATATTTGCAACCATAAATCAATATCTCTGCAACAATCATCAATCAACAATCAGCACATGATGCACAAGACAACACTCACAATCGGCCTATGCCTCGCCATTGCAGCTAGTGCCGGAGCACAGACAAACAACGGCGGCATCAGCGCCGAAATGCTCAAGAAAATAGAAAAAGCACAGACAACGTCGGCTGCCGACAAGGCCGTGTTCAACGCCATCGCGTCGAACAAAATCGACAATCTTGCCAAGAACTTCGCCAATCAGGGTGC
>CAVDJG010000038.1:0-1333 GCA_963609005.1 Acidaminococcaceae bacterium | reverse complement strand
CAACTTCGCCAAGCAGCATGCCGACACGCTTGCCGTGGAGTTCTCGCACGACTACCTGTTCTTCTACGACCAGCTCGAGAAAGCCAACCTCATGCTGCAAGGCATAATCGACACGGCCAAGAAGCCCGTTGACGACACGCGCGTGCAGTTCTTCTTCAAGAACCCGCTGAACGACGGCGGCACTTTCTGCGGCATAAGCGACCTCGCCGACAAATACGGACTCGTGCCCAAAAGCGTGCAGCCCGAGACTTATTCGGCCGAAAACACGAGCCGCATGTCGGGCATGATTGCCTCGAAGCTGCGCGAATATGGTCTTGAACTGCGGCAAATGGTGGCCGACGGAAAAAAAGCCACGGCCATAAACGCCCGCAAAACAGAGATGCTTGCCACTGTCTACCACATGCTGAGCCTCACCTTGGGCGCACCTGTGAAGCAGTTCAGCTATGCATTCAAAAACAAAGACGGCAAGACCGTGGGCGAAACACGCACCTACACTCCAACAGAATTCTACAAGACCACAGTGGGCAACCCTATTTCAGGATCATTCATAATGGTGATGAACGACCCGCGCCGGCCTTACTACAAGACCTATGAGGTGGAATATGACCGCCACACCTACGACGGACAGAACTGGAAATATCTGAACCTGCCCATGGACGACATTGAAAATCTTGCCATTGCATCGATAAAAGACGGCCGCAAGATGTACAGTTCTTACGACGTGGGCAAGCAGCTCGACCGCGAACGCGGCTACCTCGACACCGAGAACTATGACTACGCGTCGCTCTTCGGCACCACTTTCGGCATGGACAAAGCTCAACGCATCACCACATTCGACAGTGGATCGACACACGCCATGACACTCACCGCCGTGGATCTCGACGCCAACGGCAAGGCCAAGAAATGGAAAGTGGAAAACAGTTGGGGCGCAAGCTACGGACAAGCCGGCTGCCTGATAATGACCGACCGATGGTTCCGCGAATACATGTTCCGCCTCGTGGTAGACAAGAAATATGTGCCCGAGGAGACACTGCGGCAATATGAGCAGAAGCCGGTAATGGTAATGCCCGAAGACCCGTTGTTCTCAACCGACGACTGACCCCTCGACACCGGCACGGCCATTGCTTGGCTGCGCAACGACAACAAACGCCAAAGCGGCAGCGACAATTCGTTTTCAGTGTCGCTGCCGCTTTGCTTTTGCCGTGTAACGGCCGTAAAGAAAATATTGGTGTCCGGTAAAAACATCGCAAACAACAAGTCACTTAGTGACGACATGGAAGCCCTGAAAGGGCGTAACAGTCATAGCCCAGGGTGAGCAGCGCGGCGAAGCCGT
>CAVDJG010000037.1:0-11765 GCA_963609005.1 Acidaminococcaceae bacterium | reverse complement strand
ATATATACTGGTAGATGTTGCTGAAGGGATTGGCGCGGTTGATGTCGCGGCGCGTGAAGTTGGCCCTGATGCCAAAGGTGAGCCAGTCGGTGAGGTCGGTGCGCAGGTTGGCCGTGATGTTGTAGCGGTTGAGCTTGGCCGGACTTACCTTCATCACGTCCTGCTTGTAGTTGTAGCCGAAATCGACGTAGTATGAAGTGCGGCCGCTTGAGCCGCTCAGCGAGATGTCGTGGCTTGTTGACGGGGCGGCACTGTCATACCACACGCCGCGTATGTCGTAGTCGGCATAATAGTAGGGCTGGCCGTCGATGAAGCGGTAGTCGCCCACATTGCTCTCGTCGGTATAGGCATTCATCTGGCTATACCCCTTCTTCGTGCCGCCGTTCTGATCTTTCCACTTCTGGGCGTAGGGCAGCAGTTTGTCGAAATACATGCCGAAAAGCTCCACCGAACCGCTTCCTTTGCGTGCCTTTGCCCGCAGGGCCGCAGTGAGCTGCGTGGGCACGTCGGGGAAGTCGGGCAGAATGGTGGCCTGGTCCCATGCGAAATAGCCGTTATACTTCACTGCCACGCGGTCGCCCTTGTCGGCCTGCTTCGTGGTTATGAGTATCACGCCGAAGGCGGCACGGCTGCCGTATATCGACGACGAGGCGGCATCCTTGAGCACCGAAATCGTGGCTATGTCGTTGGCGTTTATCATCGAGAGGTCGTCGGTGGGCACGCCATCTACCACAATGAGCGGGCTCGACGACTGTCCGTTTGACAGTGTGCCCAAACCGCGTATGCGCACGTTGGGCTGCGAGTCGATGTCGCCGTTGCTGTTCACCACAGTAAGGCCGGGCACTGCGCCCTGCAATGCCTTGGCCACGTCGATCTCGGGGCGCGACGAGAGCGTGCGGTCGAGGTCGATGTTGGCCACGGCACCCGTGAGGTTCACCTTCTTCTGCCGGCCGTAGCCCACCACCACAAGCTCGTCGAGCAGGGCGTTGTCGTCTTCAAGCACAATCTTCATGTCGGGGGCGGCAGCCACGTCGGCCGTCTTGTAGCCTATGTAGGATATGCGCAAGGTGGCATTGGCACCGGCGGCAAGTTCGAAACGGCCGTCGATGTCGGTCACGGTGCCTCGGGTGGTGCCCTGCTCCATGACCGACGCGCCGATGACCGGCTCGCCCGAGGCATCAACCACGATGCCCTTCACCATGCCGCTGCTTTGCGAGAAACGCTGCGGCTGAGGGGCGGCCACGGCTTGGCGGCCGTTCATGGCCGACGACAAGAGCAGCACTCCAAGAAGAGTTGCTTTACTGTTCATTTGATTTTTCTTTAAGATTATAAGTGCATGTGCGTGCCATACTGAAGCAGCACGCTTCGTCATGTTGTCACGGGCCGTACACGCTGCCATGTCGGCAAGAACGCCGTAGCATCATGTTTCAATTGCCCTAATCTTTGCAAAATTATATAAAATCTGTGAAAAAGCAGAGAAAACCATTCTACATTATTATAAATAAACGGTTTCTATCAGCATAAAGGCGGGCTGCATTGCCTTACGGCGACGTGCCGTGGGCAGCGTGCGGCATAAGGTGCACGTGCATGCAGCAAAAGGACCACGCATGTGCGGCGCTTGCCGCACGCCGCAAACAAGGCTTCTCTGCAACCGAGACACGCGGCAACGGCACCGCAACCGACGTGTGTTTGCATAAAAGCGCAATTTTAAAATATGCCGCCGCGATTGTTAACTTTTTAGGGTAAAGCCATGCCGCTTTGCACGGCAGACATTGCAAAACGTCGGAAAGAGAGTTCCGTTTGTGTTAACAAAAATGAATATTGCAAAAAAAAGTGCGTTTGCACTGTATTTATGTGTACATTTGCAGTGAAGATACAGCGGCACTGCCGCTATAAATGTATGGAATAAGATAGAGGCTTGAAAATTCTTGCCTCAGTCAATCAAGCTACAGCTGCACACACCTACAACCCCGATGCCGCGCATGCAAGGCCCTGTTGTGCCTGCACAACACACAACCACAAGATGCATGCCATTGCGCAAGCCACCGCGGCTTGCCGAAATTTGAGGAAAATGCAGAGCGGACATGTGCCGCACCCGATGTCACTACAAATACCAATAACTATAAAAAACATCCACAATGAAACAGTCTATCCGCAAACATCTGTTTCTCGCAGCCGGTTTCGCGCTGTGCGTAACGGGAGCCTCGGCACAACAGCTGCGCGAGGGCTACATTGATGCCGGACAAAACACGGGCAGTGAAAACTTCCAACTCCTGCTGCAAAGCTGGAGCTCCAGCCACAAAGTGTCGGCCGACGACAACTTCTACATCTCGCGCGTGAAGCCGCACACACGTTTCCGCAACACCGCAACGCAGGTGCGCCAAGACCTCACGGCCGAGAACGACAAGAAACTTATTGCATGGTTGCCGGTGAGCGACCCCACATTCAACGCGCTGCCCAACGGCGTGTTCGACTCTGAGGTGTTCTCACTCTGGTCGTATGTCACCCACTGGGGCGACTGGACAGCAAGCCTGGGACGCATCCCCGCAGCTTTCCTCGACGCCGCACACAAGAACGGTGTGGCAGTGTCGGGCGTGGCAAGCATTCCCAACGCAACTCTGTCGGGCAACTGGCTCAAGATGATTCAGGGCATGGGATCGGCCGACGTTGACAACGCTGCCAAATTCTTCCACTACTATGGCATCAACGGCATGGGTTACAACTCGGAGTTCTACGACTACACAGGAGCCGTAGAAGACTTGCGCGACTTCCACGCCGACCTTGTGAAGGCCATGGCCGACAAAGACCCGCTCTTCGAGAACTTCTGGTATGACGGCACCAACGACGGTGGCGGCATCACATTCGACGGCGGTCTCGGCTCGCACAACGAGGAGACCTTCGGCGACTCCGAGAACAAGCGCACATCGCTCTTCTTCAACTACAACTGGAACCGCATCGACCGCGCCGGATCGGTGAGCAAGGCCGAGAGCCTGGGCCGCGACCCGCTCGACCTCTACTGCGGCGTAAACATGCAGGGCGGCGAGCCTAAGGGCACATCATGGTCGCTGCTGCCCAACGTGCGCCTGTCTATCGGTTTGTGGGGAGCACACAGCAACAACATGTTCTGGGAGAGCCGCGGCGAGAAAGGATCGAACGCCGACGTAAAGCAGAACACCTACTTGCAGCGCATAGAGCGCTACTTCACCGGCGGAACACGCAACCCGGCCAACTGCCCGAGCATCGTTGACCGCCACGCCAACAATGCCGACAACTTCAAGTGGCACGGCATGTCAACATTCATGACAGCCCGCTCGGCACTGAGCTGGGACCTCGCCGAAGAACCGTTCATCACACACTTCAACGTGGGCAACGGAAAATACTTCAACCTGAACGGCAAACGACAGAACAGCAATCCTTGGTATAACATAGGCATGCAGGACTACCTGCCCACATGGCGATGGTGGTTTGCAAGCAAACTCCTGGGCAACACGGCTGCCGACGTGCCCTCCAACGGACTCGACGCCAACATCACATGGGACGACGCTTACTTCGGCGGATCAACAGTGTGCGTGTCGGGAAGCACGACAGACGAATATCTGCACCTCTTCAAGACCGAATACTCGCTGAAGAAGGGCGACGTGATTACATTCAAATACAAGCTCGCCGGCGGAACATCCGACATCGACCTGTTGCTCTCGGCTAAGGGAAGCGAAACATCGGCAACGGCCTACAACGTGCTCACAACATCGCAGAAGGCCGACGACGAGGAATGGCTCACCAAGACATTCACCGTGGGTTCTGACTTCGACGGCAAAAACCTCGCCCTCGTTGCGCTCCACTTCAAGAACGCAACCAACCTCAACTTGCTCCTGGGCGAGTTCTCAATCGTGCGCGGCTCGGCTGCCAAGCCTGCCACACCCGAGATAACAAGCGGATCAATGCTCTACAACAGCTACGCCGGAATGGACGGCAAGCTCATCTGGAACATGGCCAACGACAAGGCCGAGGACGAGCCTTGCTACAACATCGACGTGAAGACTGCCTACTTCAACCTCTATGCTCAGGAGGAAGGCAAGGAGCCGGTGCTCATGGGAGCTACCACATCGTGGGCCGGACTCTTCTTCTCTATCCCGACAACCGAGAAGAACGCACGCGTGCGTCTCGGCGTGTCGGCAGTGGCACTCGACCAGAAGTCGGAGTCTGACGTGGCATGGACCGACTATATGGAGCCTGCATCCTACACCTACAGCGACGACATCGAAATAGACAAGACCACCATTAAGCCGGGCGAGAAATTCTCGATGAAATATCTCGACGCCGAACATGAGGCCGGAACATGGACTTTGGTTGACTCCAACGAAAAGGTTGTCTACACCGGAACTGGCAACAGCGTGACCGTGGAGAACGGCATCAACGAGATTGGAAGCTACACGCTCAAGCTCGAAGGCAAGGTGAACGGCGAAACCACGACTCGCGAATATCCCGCCTATGTGCAGATTACCGACAAGAGCGTAGGCGCTCTGCCCGAAATCTACACGCTCACTGCCAACGGATCAGAAGACCCCATATCTATAAAGGTGGGCGACAAGGTGACAATGGAATACACCGGACGCGAGGCCGACGGAGCCGGTTCGCAGGGTGTTGACTTGCAGGAATACCGCTACGGTGCTAAGTGCGCCGACCTCGGTCTTGTGGGACAGCAGTCGTTCTCGGTGGCATTCTGGCTCAAGATCAACAAGCTCGCCGACGGCGAAACTCAGTTGTTCTCGGTGGCCAACAAGCTCGACTCGTGGCCAAAGACCGACTGGGGTTGGATTTGGAGCAACATCGGCAGCGACGGATCGATAGGCAGCTTCACATGGCGCGGAGCCGACAAGACGTCGAACAACGAGATACGCTACAAGTATGCCAACACCAAGTTGCCTATCGGCACATGGGTGCATGTGTGCTACACATTCGACTATAACAGCGACGGCGCACTGCGCGGCGAGTTCTATGTGAACGGCATCAAGCAGGAACGCACGGGATGGAACCGCCAGGCCAACGGCGATACCTACTACACAACCGACCCGGGCTACCAGTCGAACCCGTACAACATCACCGACGGACAGGTGCTGGCAGTGGGCGGCGATGCACACGGACGCAGCGGTATCGACGGTGCTGTTGACAACCTGCAGGTTTACGGCAAGGCTCTCACCGACGATGAAGTGAAGGCCACAATGGGCACAATCGACACCAACAACCTGCCCGCCGACCTCATTGCACTTTGGGATAACGAGAAGGAAGCAGCCGACGACGGCACATTCGCAAGCGTAGGTTCGAAGGCAGGCGTGCAAGCCGGACTCCATGCCTATACTGCAAGCGGCAGCGAAGGCCAGGGCCAGTTCGGATGGGTAGCAGCCAAGTACACCTCGGGATGCCCGTTCATCGCAGGCGAATCGTTCAAGGTTGAAACCCTGCCCACATGGAGCGCTCCTAAGGCCGACCTCCTCTCGTCTACCGGCAACGACACCGCCGGCAAGGCAGTTCTGTCTTACGACAAGGACGGCGTGCGCAACGTGACACTCACACTCGCCAACTCGCTCGGCAAGGCACAGCGCGTGTTCACCGCAATAACGATTGGCGACGGCGCAAGCGGCATCAACGACGTTAACGGCAGCGAACTGAAAGCCTACACTTCTGGCGAAGATGTTATCGTAGTGTTTGCCGAAGCAGGCAACTACGAACTGCAAGTTGTCAACACGGCAGGACAGGCACAGGCACGCAAGACGGCAGCCATCACGGCCGGCGGCAACATGCAGGTGCACCTCGCAAATGCCGGTGTCTACATCGTTACAGTGAAGAAAGGCGGCAAGACAGTGCGCACCGTGAAACTCATAAGAAAGTAATGGGCGCAAACATCTGCAAAATGCTATAAAAACAACGGGCAAGTCAGCCGGCAACAATGCCGGTGCTGGCTTGCCGCGTTGGCTTTTCCAAGGTTAACGCGCAGGCTGCGCCACCAACGGCTACAACCACACGCGCAAAAAACCGCACAGCAAAAAACATTAAAAGGCATTAACCTAAAAACCTAACAATAAAATGATGAACAAGAGGAATCTTCTACTCTCTATGGCATTGTTGGGCGCAGCCATGGGCTACGCACAACGCACGCCTACACATCCGCTGGACATCACCGACACAAAGTTCGACAACATCCTCCAGAACCTTGAGTCGTGGGAAGCCGGCAAACAACCGGTCGGCGTAAGCCGCATCGACGATGAGTTCTACATCTCACGCGTGCGTCCGCTGCAGCGCATCACCGACGGCGACTACCAGGCAAACAGCGTGGCCGACCCCTTGCGCAAGTTCTGTCTGTGGACACCGCTCGACGACCCCACGTCAACATGGAAAGCTCTGCCCCGCTACTGCTTCGAGGGCGACAACTTCTCTATGTGGTCGTATGTTGACATACACGGAAACTGGACCGCACCTTGGTTCCGCGTGACCGCAGGACTTAGCGACGTGGCACACAAGAACGGCGTGAAAGTGGGTTGCGTGCTGTCAATTCCATGGGCAGCATCGGTGTATCTCGACGGAAGCAACACCTACTCTAAAATCTTGACAAAACTCACCGAGCGCGACAGCAACGACAACTTCAAGCATGTGGAGCGCTTCGTGAAACTCCTGAAATACTACGGCATCGACGGCATCGGCGTGAACTCTGAGTTTACATCCGACTACGACACAATGTCGGAATGGCAGGCTTTCATAGCCGAGTGCCACAAAAAAGCCAAGGAACTGGGATGGGAATTCCAGCTGCACTGGTATGACGGCACCAACGACAACGGCAGCATCACCTTCGACTGCGGCCTCGGCTCGCACAACAAGGGCATGTTCGGCGACGGCGACAACATCGTCACCGACATGATGTTCTCCAACTACAACACCGGAAAGACAACGCTCCAGAGCACGGCAGCCTATGCCGAGAGCATGGGACGCAACCCCTACGACTACTACAAGGGCTTCGACATCCAGGGACGCAGCCTCGCCAGCTCCTACAACGCACGATGGACCGACCTTGACGGCGTGAAGGCTTCAATCGGATTCTGGGGTGCCCACTCGCAGGGCCTCATACACCAGAGCTCCACCGACTACGGAACTTCCGACGTGGCAATACAGCAGGCCTACCTCGACAAGCAGGAACTCATATTCAGCGGCGGCAAACGCAACCCTGCATACGTGCTCCCCATCTCGAGCGACGCTACGCTCTCCAACACCAACCTCAAGGACAATTTCCACGGCATTTCACACTTCAATACCGCAAAGTCAACCATACAGCAGGTGCCTTTCGTGTCGCGCTTCAACCTCGGCGACGGTCTCAAGTTCCGCAACGAGGGCGTTGTGACCTTCGACCACAAATGGCACAACCTCGCAACACAGGACTTTATGCCCACATGGCGCTGGTGGATTGTTGATGCCAACGAGTCGGCAGAGTCAAGCAACCTTGTGAATGCAGAGCTCACTTGGGACGATGCCTATTTCGGCGGCTCTTGCCTCCGTCTTAAAGGACAGACCAACTTCTCGCGCGTGAAACTGTTCAAGACCATGCTCACCGTAGAACCCACCTACAACATCTCGGTGGTTTACAAGATGAACAACGACCTTGACACCCACGCCAAGCTCTTCGTGGCACTGAAAGGCGACATCACCACATATAAAGAGGTGGCTATCCCGGCAGCCGAGAAGTTCGGCGAGTGGACAAGATTCACCACAACTCTCGACAAGCTCGGCCTTAAGTCGGGCGACAAGATTGCCATGATAGGTATCGCAGTGGACAACACTGCCGCCGACTACAGCATGCTCGTGGGCGAACTCGCAGTGCGCAACCCGCAGCAGACATTCGCTCCCGTTGCTCCCGCAATAAAGGAAATCGACGTATTGCGCGGTAAAGGCAGCACAGTTGACTTCAAGATGCGCTACGCAGCCAAGGAAGAAACCGGCGACGTGAAGACATACAACGACGAGGTTGACACCTGGTATTATGAAATATACATGCAACAGACCGGCCAGAAGGAGCAACTCCTCACCGCCACCACGTCGTGGGCTGCCTACGTTATAGACGCTCCCATCAAGAGCGGATTTGAAGGACGCGAGTGCCGCTTCGGTGTACGCGCCGTATCTCCCGACGGTTTGCAGAAGTCGGAAATCACCTGGAGCGAATATAAGGAAATCCCCTACGACACACCTTCAAGCGAAGTGGTGCTCGACAGGCAGGTAGTGAAGCCCGGCGAAACCTTCACCGTAGGTCTGGAAGACGAGATGGCCGACCCGGCACAGTCGTGGACAGTCACCAACGCACAGACCGGCGCAACAGTGAAGACCGTAACCAACGTCAAATCGTTTGAGTTGACACTCGACGAGATAGGTGTTTACGACGTTACCGTTGTTGACTCCAAGGGCGAGCAGGCCATTCTCCGCGGCAAAATCCACGTTTCTCCCGAAGAGACCGGTGCCGTTCCGCAGGTGAACTCGGTTTCAATCGACAAGAATTCTGCCGAAACCAACGAAGCTCTCAACATCAGCTACACCTCACGCGACGGTGAAGGCAAGGTGTCACGCGGTCTGCAAATCAAAGACCCCAACATGCTTATGATTCCGGGCGAAGTGCAGCCTGGCATGGCATATTCGTATGCTCTTTGGGTGAAGGTTGACAGCTACGCCCACGACAAGCAGGGCACCAACCTCATAAGCAAGAACACCGTGGCCGACAAGTGGCCGCACAACAACTGGGGCGACCTCTGGGTACAGATACGTCCGGCAATTGAAAAGGGACACGACGACATCACAATGGATCACCCCGCCAACGAGGTTTCGTTCAATACATTCGGTTGGACACTGCACGACTGGCCAAGAGAGTCGATGATGACCACCGGCTACAGCCTCAACCCGGGCGTTTGGAACCACATCTGCGTGACCCAGGCCGAGGACTGCCAGCAGAAGATTTACTTCAACGGTAAATGTGTTGCCGGCCCGATCAACTTCGCCAACTCTTCACGCCGTGAGGAAAGCACCGACTCACGCATCGACCGTAACACCGTGGCCAACATCTTCATCGGCGGCGGCGGTGTCTACAAGGCAGGCCTCAACGGCACCATCGACGAGGTGCAGATATGGAACAAGCCCCTCACCGACGCCGAAGTGCTGCAGGCAATGAAGGGTTACACCGACGGCAACGTGCCCGAAGGACTTCAGGCCTACTACACATTCGAAGACCTCAACAAGACCGACTCCACATTCGCCAACCACGGACACGCAGGCAGCGAGTATGTGGCAAAGATGGTAAACACCTCGGGCAGCGGCGGCGAGAACACCTCCAACGCCTACTATGCCAAGACCGGAGCCAACAACGAGCTCACCGGTTATCCCGGCATCACCGGTACGCTCGACGTGAAGACCACCCGCAAGTGGGTGCTCAACGGCGGACGCATCTCTTCGGAGAACGACAAGGCAGCCGTGATTTCCTATGCACGCAGCGGCGAATATGAGGCAGGTGTCAACCTGTCGAACTTCTGGGGCGAGGACGAGAAGATGCTCGACAACGTGATCAACATCACCGGCACCGACGGAATATCAAGTGTTGAGGGCGGAGCTTCATTCTCTGTATTCCCCAACCCGTTTGTGGAGAGCGTCAACTTCCGCTTCGCCGAGGGCGGCGACTACACAGTCAACATCGTCAACGCAAGCGGCGCGCTCCTGCAGAGCAACGCTTTCAAGGCCGGTGCAGGCGAAGTTGTCAACGTCACAGTAAACGGCGGCAAGGGACTTTACGTTGTCCAGGTATTGAAGGGCGGCAAAGTGTACAAGGCAGTGAATGTCGTGAAGAAATAATTCACGCACCGGGCCTTTTCCACGAAACATTATAAAAGTTTTAAAATAAATGAAAAGGCGGGGCGGCAATGCGTTAAGTCAATTGCCGCCCCGTATTCAGAACTTCTCAAAACAAAAAACAACAAAAGATGAACAACAATTCAAACGAAAAGGGACAGCTTTTCCTTAAAGCAGTTTTCGCCATGCTCGCGGCCGGAGTGCCGGTGCAGTATGCAGCTGCAGCAGGCAACGCAAACCCCAACGCGCTTATCCAGGCACAGGGGAGCGTGGTTCAGGGAACCGTGACCGACGGCACGGGCGAACCGCTCATCGGTGTAAGCGTAGTAGTTAAAGGCGCTACCGGTCTTGGCGTTGTCACCGACATCGACGGCAACTACAAGATTAACGTAAAGGACAAGAATGCTACTCTCGTGTTCTCCTACATCGGCTACACCCCGCAGGAGGTGCACCTCGGCGGACGCACGGCTCTCAACGTGGTGTTGAAAGACGAGAGCTCGGTGCTCAAGGAAGTCGTGGTGACAGCCATGGGTATCAAGCGTAAGGAGACTTCGCTCACATATTCTACACAGCAGGTGAAGGCATCCGACCTCAACCGCGTGCAAGACCCCAACGTGGCCAACTCTCTCGAAGGAAAGGTTTCGGGCGTGACAATCACCCCGAGTGCCGGTGGTGCCGGTGGTGCATCGAAGATTTTGCTCCGAGGCAACAAGTCGATTATGGGTAAGAGCACCCCGCTCATCGTGGTTGACGGAGTGCCTATGAGCAACAACACACGCGGCGAGGTGGGCAGCGGTTCCATGCTTGCAGTGGGAGCATCAGAAGGCGGCGACGCACTCTCGATGATAAACCCCGACGACATCGAGTCGATCAACGTGCTGAAAGGTGCCAACGCCGCAGCACTCTACGGTTCTGAGGCCGCCAACGGTGTGCTCATGATCACCACAAAGAAGGGCCGCGAGGGCAAGATGTCGGTTACGGTTTCGTCGAACATCACCTTCGACAACCCGCTCCTCACCCCCGACATACAGAACGTCTACGGCGCTTCGGTGTCCGACAGCAAGGTGGGCATCTACAGCTGGGGCGACAAACTGACAAGCCGTTCGGGCAACGACCTGCTTGTAAACGTGCCCATGAGCTCTGAAAAGTTCCCCGTTCTCGACTCCGAGGGCAATGTAACCGGCACGCAGGTAAATCAAGTCCACCTGCGCAACTATGCCAAGAACGACCTCGACGATTTCTACCGCACCGGTGTCACAACCAACAACTCGATAGCACTTTCGGGCGGTACCGACAAGATGAGCAGCTATTTCTCCTACGGAAATTCACATGCCAACGGTATGCTGCCCAAGAACACATACAACCGCCACACCCTGTCTTTCCGTCAGGACTTCAAGTTCTTCAAACGCGTTGACATCAACGTGTCGATGAACTACATCCAGACCAAGACAAAGAACCGTCCTGGCGGCGGCGTTGCGATGAACCCCATCTACCACATGTACACCGCAGCCCGCAACATCGACATGGACTACTACCGCAACAACTATGTCAACGCCGACGGCAACTGGCGCAGCGAGCCGCAGGGCTACTACCAGAAGAACTCCGACAACAGCTATTCCTGGACTACCGGCCGTGCCGACCTCTCTGGCCCGCAGCAGAACTGGGCCTACCAGGAAAGCGGACAGAACAACCCCTACTGGCTGCTCAAGCAGAACAGCGGAGTAAACCGCGAAGACCGTTTCTTCGGTAATGTCACCGGAACTGTTGACATCTACGACGGACTCTCGTTCCAGGCACGTATCGGTATGGACTTCAACAAGTATGAGAGCGACGCACGCCGCTATGCCACTACATGGATTCCCTCGGGCATGGAAGACTACGGACGCTACTGGTGGGGC
>CAVDJG010000036.1:0-11836 GCA_963609005.1 Acidaminococcaceae bacterium | reverse complement strand
GAACAGATGTACCGCAACCTCAGTACGGGAGGAACGACATACAAGATAAAGACGGGCCGCAACTCGTTTGAGGAAAAGAAAATCGACCCCCGCTGTCTGGTGTGCTGGTATCGCGGCGGAATGACATCGTCGGCCATAGCCGCAGGCGAGGACAACAGCCGCATGGACTTTGCCGGTTGCAAACGCGGCATACAGGCTCCCGACATCAGCATGAGCGTGCTCAACTACAGCATAACGCGCACGCAGCCAAAACCGGCCTCGAAAAGCCTCAACAAAGACTACTGGTACAACTACGCACGGCCTTCTGTATGGCTCGGATATGCCGAAACATTGTTTCTGAAAGCCGAGGCCGCACTGCGCGGATATGCCGGTGCCGACCTCACACAGGATGCCGAAAGCTATTTCCGCGCAGGCGTGCAGGCATCGTTGGATTATTATGAAATAGATGCCGAAAAAGCCAGTGCATACATTAACGGACTTGTTGTGCTCAACGACGGGACTTTCGCTTCGGGCAACCGCGAGAAGATTCTTGAAGCGATAATCACGCAGAAATGGATGGCGGTATTCCCCAACGGCAATGAAGGATGGGCCGATTTCAGACGCACCGACTATCCGGCCATCGCCAACCAACTTAGCAATTACTCGGGTGGCGACGTGCCCGAGGGCAAGCAAATAAAGCGAATTCTTTATCCTAACAGCGAGTCTTCAAACCAATATTTCACCTCGCACGCCGAACTGCAGCAGGCCAACACGCAGGGAACAAGGCTTTGGTGGGACGTGGCCGACACCAACGACAGCAACGGGGAGAGGCTGCAACCCAACAATTTCAGATAAGCATCAACAGTGACTGAATGCACATAAAAAAAGAAAGGCATTGTCTGGCAAAGACGGTGCCTTTCTTTTTTATGTTTGTTTCCGTGCAATCATAGACGCAAAAGCCTCAACGCCGCTAATGGGTAGCGCGCCACCACGACGTGTTTTTCTTCGTTTTCACGACGCGCGAATTTTCGGAAAGGTCGGAAACTGTTATTCCCGAAAAAGCGTTCACGTCGATAACGCGGTAGCGCGACCACGACATTATCTGCCGTGTAGAAGCCTTGTAGGGCACAAACTCATTGAGCAGTTGCCGAAAACTGCCATAGGCGGCAGTATCGTTGCCACACAACCGGCGCACATAATCGCCGAAATCAAAATAAATTGTAGGTTCCCAATGCCCGGCATCCAAGTCTTGCACACTGTCAGGATCCACTTCATCGGCCCGGAATGTAGCGTTAAGTTGCCGCATTCTTGCAGCCACACGCTCGGCCACGCGGCAGTCTGTTACCCCTATTGTGCCATAAGGCGACCTGTAATTGCCGAAGAAGTCGAGGAAATCAGAACACACTGCGCCATAATCAGGCGAGTTGCCGAGCAAACGGGGAAGTATCTTCTCGTATGGCATTCCGCATGCCATTATCTCGCTTGTTGACGCAATAAGATAGTCGGTAACGTTGCGCATGTCATAAGCAACCTCTACACACGAGAGATAACAATCGTCAAACAGAACAAACTGCATGTGCATTCCTGCGGCAGAAATAGCAGTTGCAAGATCGGTTATGTCCATTTGGTATTTTACAGAAGAACCGCCAAAGAACCGGGTGGCACTGTAATTGGCACTTTTCTTGGGCAACCAACCCTCGCCATGACACCCCACAATCATTGCATATTGCCGTGCTGGAGCCACAGCCTGCACTTCACGCAGAACGGAAACCATGCCCTCAACCGAAGTATAATCGGGCGATACATAGCGGCGCAAGGTGTCGGCGGTGCAGCCGTTTTGCCCGTAACTTATCTCAAAGAGCGCACTTTGGGTTGCCGACGTTGACAGAAACACAAGCAAACGGTTGCCTTTAAGGCCTTTTTCTGCAGCTATGGCCTTCTGCATATCGTCAAGATTACGGATGAAATCGGGATAAAGATTGTTTGCATCGCCGCTGTAAGGCATGAACACGAATATTGTCTTGGCGTTGACGGAAGGTTCTTCGTCAACGTTCTGCTTGCTGCAAGAAGCCAAAAGCAACGACAGTAAAAATACAAACAGAGACAGTAAACGTGACATGCAGCAAGTGTTGGAAAACAAAAATAGGGAAAGCGGGCCTGTAACCACGCTTTCCCTATGCATTTATTATTTCTTCAACGAAGCCAAAGATTCCTTCAGCGCGGCAATCTTCTCCTCGCTGTCTTTCTGCTTCTTGCGCTCCATTGCAACGACGGCTTCGGGTGCATGGGCAACAAACTTCTCATTGGCGAGTTTCTTGTTGATGCCGGCAAGGAAACCTTCGAGGTGCTTTAGCTGCGCCTCCTGCTTCTCGATTTCGGCCGAAACGTCTATCTTGTCGCCCAGAGGAACGGCAAACTCGTCGGTTCCCACCATAAAGGCTGCAGCCGTTGCGTCCTTCTCTGCAACCACTGAAATGCCGCTCAGGTTGGCCATCTTGACAACCACACACGCATAGTCGGCATAGTTGTCGGTGCCGATTGCCTGCAATTCGAGCGTTTCCTTGTTGGGAATGTTCTTCTGGTTACGCACCGTACGCACGCCACTGACTATCTGTTTCACGTTGTCAATCTTGCCCACCAGCTCGTTGTCGGCTTCGGTAGCATCGGAAAGCCGCAGACTGTCGCGCATGATAGACTCTCCTTCCTTGCGGTCGTATATGTAATGCCAAAGTTCTTCGGTTATGAACGGCATGAAAGGATGCAGCATTTTGAGCAGAGTCTCGAAGAAACGCAACGTGGCCGAAAGCGTCGTGGCATCGATAGGCTGGCCGTAAGCAGGCTTTACCATTTCAAGATACCAGCTTGAGAATTCGTCCCAGAACAACTTATACACCGCCATAAGAGCCTCAGATATGCGGTATTTCTTGAACAAATCGTCTATCTCGGCATTGGCCTGACGCAGTTTTGCATCAAACCACCGCACTGCAACGGCATTGGCCTCGGGCTGTTCTATATCGGCAGACTGCCAACCTTTTACCAGACGGAAAGCGTTCCATATCTTGTTGTTGAAGTTGCGTCCCTGCTCACAAAGGCTTTCGTCGAAAAGAATATCGTTGCCGGCCGGTGCCGAAAGCATCATGCCCATGCGCACGCCATCGGCTCCATACTTGTCGATGAGCACCAGCGGGTCGGGAGAGTTGCCCAAACTTTTCGACATCTTGCGCCCGAGTTTGTCGCGCACGATGCCCGTGAAGTAGACATGCTTGAACGGCATTGTCTTGCGATATTCATATCCAGCCATTATCATTCGTGCCACCCAGAAGAATATAATGTCCGGACCTGTCACGAGATCGCTCGTAGGATAATAGTATTTCAGCTCTTCGTTGTCGGGATTGTTTATTCCGTCGAATACCGACATGGGCCACAGCCACGACGAGAACCAAGTGTCAAGGCAGTCGCTGTCCTGCACCAGTTCGAAGCTATCGGCCTGAGGATAGCGTTCACGCACTTTTGCTTCGGCCTGCTCACGCGACTCGGCCACGACAAAATCACGCTTTCCGTCGGGTGCAGTGAAGTAATAGGCCGGTATGCGGTGTCCCCACCATAGCTGTCGGCTTATGCACCAGTCTTTGATGTTTTCAAGCCAGTGGCGGTAGGTGTTCTTGTATTTTGACGGATAGAATTTAATTTCGTCGTTCATTACGGGCGGCAAGGCGATGTCGGCAAAATGCTGCATCGAGAGGAACCACTGCGTTGAAAGCTTCGGTTCAATAGGCACATTGGTGCGCTCCGAGAACCCGACTTTGTTGTTGTAAGCCTCTACTTTCTCCATAAGTCCGGCGGCAACGAGGTCTTTCTCTATCTGCTCTCGCACATCCATACGGTCTTGCCCGACATACATTCCGGCAGCTTCGCTCACCGTTCCGTCGTCGTTGAAGATGTCGATAGTTTCCAAGTGATGCTTAATGCCAAGTGCATGGTCGTTGATGTCGTGTGCCGGAGTCACCTTCAAGCATCCTGTTCCAAACTGGATATCAACATATCCGTCTTCTATCACGGGTATCTGTCTGCCCACCAACGGCACTGTCACATGCTTTCCTTTGAGCCATGTGTTCTTCACGTCGTCGGGGTTGATGCACATGGCAGTGTCGCCCATGATTGTTTCGGGGCGTGTTGTCGCAACGACGGCATAATATCCCTTGTCGTCCTTGTGTATGACATTGCCCTCGTCAACTCTTTCCACGTTCTGTTCCACGACGCGATATTTAAGGTAGTAGAGCTTTGAATGCTCGTCCTTGTATATCACTTCCTCGTCGGAGAGGGCTGTCTGTGCCTTCGGATCCCAGTTCACCATGCGCGCGCCACGGTAGATCAGCCCTTTTTCATACAGGTCGCAGAACACCTTTATTACGCTCTTCGAGCGCGTTTCATCCATTGTGAAGGCCGTGCGGTCCCAGTCGCAGCTTGCTCCAAGCTTGCGCAACTGCTTTAGGATGATGCCTCCATGCTCATGTGTCCAGTCCCATGCATGCTTCAGAAATTCCTCACGCGAGAGGTCGTCTTTCTTTATTCCCTGTTGGGCAAGCTTGTTCACCACTTTGGCTTCGGTGGCAATCGACGCGTGGTCGGTGCCGGGCACCCAGCAGGCGTTCTTGCCTTCCATGCGCGCACGGCGCACGAGAATGTCCTGAATTGTATTGTTGAGCATGTGGCCCATGTGCAAAACTCCAGTCACATTAGGCGGCGGTATGACGATAGTATAAGGTTCACGTCCATCGGGCTTGCTGCTGAACAGTTTGTTGTCAAGCCAGTATTGATACCATTTCGACTCCACCTCATGCGGATCGTATTTGCTTGCTAACTCCATGTTTTTATATTTATTTTTCTTGTTTTTATTGTTTTCTCAATATTTTCCACCATACTGCGCCCAACAGGCATTGCTACTGTAATGCAGCCACGCCCTAATGCGCCACCTGTTCCGTGACATTTCAAAAATGGCAAAATGTTAACGGGCACAAAGGCAAAGGTAGAAATAAAATCTGAGATAATATTGACTTTCACCGGAAAAGTTGGCAAAAGCCCGCAAAATTGCCTCACGGTCATAACAGTGTGACGCAAAACGTGGTGACGAGCCAAACTGCGAGAAAAGCAGGCGGCCGCGCCCTTGGCTCTGAAACGCTTAATGCCAACGGCAAAGACAGTGTTGCAGGAAAGGCGCTCAGGCATTTCTGCAACCTGCCCTACCGCATGTCAAGCGTTGAGGCATTTCATCACTTTCTCGAAATAACGCTGCGTGCGGCGTTTGCTATAGTTCATGCCTCCGTTCCACGAACGTATTGCAAGTTCGATGTCATTCTTCGGATTAAAATATGACTGGAACAATATGAACATTTCTTTTGATTTGGCCAAGCTGAAACGGTCGCGCAACGAGAAACGTTTCTTGCTCTTGCGCTTCTTCAATATGTTGTTGCATTCGGCAACAAGTATAGGGGTTATCTGCATAGCGCCACACGAGTTGCCGCTCACTGCCTTTACATCGCCCTCGCTTTCCACCTGAATGATGGCCTGCATTACAGGATTCCAATCGAAATCGGGAGCTTTCGCCTCAACCTTGTCAGCCGCGACACGGTTTCCGGCATAACTTTGGGCACATGCGCCCGTCAAACATAATAACAATAATACAACCTTAAAGATTTTTATCATAAAACATTGTTTTTGGGACATGAACTTATTCCAAAAGCAGGAAACAGTCCGTGAAAACGCATAAAGATTATACAGCCAGTTTTCGTTATCCCGTTAATACCATGAATAATGTAACTACAACAAAAAGAAAACATTATTACCTTAATACGGGTGCAAAGTTACACAAATTTTGGTTTTTGTGCAAATATATAGTACTAAATTTGTGGTTTATTAAGTCTACAAGGTTATATTGCCCCGTTTTACACACGTTTCGACAACAATTTTAAGCCAATATAACACTTCGTCACAAACTTGGCCGACAGCACGTCAGCCCCGAACTTTGGCAAGACGTGAGCCAAGAAAAAACAACAGAGAAAGCTCTTGCCGACGTTGACACAGCCTGTCACCACACAGCGCAAGCCACTGCACAAGCTGCGGGCGTCGCCCTACAACGGGGCCGCAGCTTATTTGTCGTGCCCGTCGGAGAGTTTTTTCACCGCATCGATATTGCGTTTAAGCCCCGCATATTTCGCTCGTTTCACGGCAGATCCTTTGAAAAGGCGCCTGAAATCGTCCTCGCTAAGATTGTTCCAGTCATCCCTTGTCATTTTAAGAAACTCCTCGCTCGGCTGAAACTCCTCGGTGGTATTCGGCACGGCAAAACTGTTCCACGGACAAACCTGCTGGCAACGGTCGCACCCATAAACGGTGTTTCCCATTTTCTGGGCTATTGCCTCGGAGATGTCGCCACGGTTCTCGATTGTCTGATAGCTCAG
This sequence comes from Acidaminococcaceae bacterium, assembly GCA_963609005.1. Taxonomy (GTDB): domain Bacteria; phylum Bacteroidota; class Bacteroidia; order Bacteroidales; family Bacteroidaceae; genus Prevotella. The sequence goes on along the minus strand of CAVDJG010000036.1, from coordinate 5,399 downwards.
GCATTTGTTGGCATCAAAAACAGTGTGTTCTGCCACGGCCCCATCTTCTGCAATTTCCAAAGCCCCCGTAGGGCAACTGTCAATGCAGCGCCGGCAGTTGCCGCAGTGGTTTTTCACGGGCTTGTCATAGTCCATCTCAACATCGACGAGCAGTTCTCCCAGGAAAAACATGCTTCCCGCCTTCGGAATTATGAGCTGATGGTTGCGTCCGGTCCACCCCAGTCCGGCCTTCACCGCCCAATAACGCTCGAGCACGGGGCCGCTGTCGCAGAACACGCGGAAGTTTTCAAAGGAGAAAGCGGCGGCGAGTTGCCGCAGCCTTGCCTTCACCACATCGTGGTAATCGTGCCCGTAGGAATATGCAGCAAACTGGTAGCTGTCTTCCGGCACATGCTTGGCGGGAGCGTAGTTCATTGCCACGCACACGATGCTTTTAAGCCCCGGAAGCAGCAGGCGCGGGTCGAAACGCATGTCGGGATAGTTGTTCATGTAGGCCATGCCGGCATTTTTGCCGTCGCCCACCCAATTTTTGAACTGTGCCACAGCAGCGGGTTCCACCGCATCGGCACGCGCGATGCCACAAGCAAAAAAGCCGAGACGCTTGGCCTCGGCTTTTATTTCATTCGAAAGTTTTGAATTCATAACCCTGATCTTTCAGCCATTTCAGTGCCGCCGGCAAAGCATAATGCAGCTTGCCTATGCTTTTTAGCGAGTCGTGAAACGTTATTATCGACCCGTTGCGGGCATACCGCTTTACGTTTTCAAACACATCCTCGGCCGACATCCATTTAGAATAGTCGCGCGTGACAAGGTCCCACATGACGATGCGATACCTGCGGCGCAGCCAGAAATACTCGCTGTGGCTCATGCATCCATGCGGAGGCCTGAACAGATGGGCATTTATCAGTTCGTTGGCGCGGTTGGTATCGTGTATATATGTACGCGCGAAATGCTTGAAGCCCCCCAAATGATGGTAGGTGTGGTTGCCCACCTGATGTCCGGCCTCGACAATCTGCCTGTACAGATGCGGATATTTCCGCACGTTGTCGCCCACCATGAAGAATGTGGCCTTTATGCCGAAGTCGGCCAGAACCTGCAAGATGAAAGGGGTGGATTCGGGTATCGGACCGTCGTCGAAGGTCAGATACACCGAATGCTCATCCTTGTTCATTCGCCAGGTTGCCCGTGGATATAACCAGCGCAACCATTGCGAGGGCTGCTCTATTATCATTGTCCCTGATAAGGCGTTCCGCCCTTGGATATATAGGTTGAATACAACGCGTTCGCAATCTTGATGCGTTTCTCGGAGAGTCCCTGGTTTACGAGTGCCGACATTTCGGCAACCGAGTTCAGGATATACAACTGCCGCAGCACATCTTCCTGTGCCATATTAAACCTGTTGCCCGTGAGCGAGAGGTAATAGTCGGCATACTCCTTGGCATTGTTCCACACTTTGCCGAAGAGGCGCTCGGCATCGGCCTTGCGGCCTATGAGTGCATAGGCTCTTGCAATGTCGGCTGCGCCCGAGATGTAAGTGAGCGGAACATTGTATTCGGGCAGCACCTTCTCGCACTTGCGCAACACTGCCAACGCCTTGTCATACTTCTTTTCGGCCACGAGCTGCAAGGCAAGCTGCGCGAAGATGTGGCGGTGGGTGTTGCACATGCGCAGCACTGTCTCGTCAAGATAAAGTCCCGGCTTCTCCACGCCTCCCCACTTGTAGCGGGTCATTATGTTGTTGTAGGTCTTTTCGGTGTCGAAGTTCTTGGCACCCGGCTTGTTGGTGGTGAAGGGAGTGATGCGGTAGGCAAGTCCTTCCTGCACGAAATTGTCGCCGAGGTTCATGTAGTTGTCCGACCCTACGGTTGTGGCCACATACAACGGACGCGTCCAGTTGCACTGCGCGAGCATCTCAAGCATCATGAGGTCGTTCTTGTAAAGTGCGCGTTTGCCGGCGAGCGATATTACCATGCGGTCGGGAATGGTGTCGCTTGCCATCATCATTCCGCTCTTTCTCACGGCATCCTTGTCGATGGTTATGTAGAGAGTGTCGGTTGGAATGACGTGCATGTCGCTTTCCTTAGTGCGCACCCAATATTTCATGATGTTTTTCACCTCAAACGGATTGTCGCCAAACTGAGCCTTGGCAGCAGCCGGGTCTTCGCGATAGTAGTCGAGCACCTGGCTCTTCAAGGCAGGCTGCACCTCTACATATTCGTTTGTGCCCGAGCAGAAGTCGAGGCGCGGCCATGTGATGGGCACCGACGGTGAGTCGTAGGCCGGACGCCGCATCTGGTCGATATACCAGTCGGTTTGCAAATAGCTCAGGTTGCACACGCGTGCATCGGTGCGCACGCCCTCCACCTCCTGGTTATACCACAAGGGGAATGTGTCGTTGTCGCCATTGGTAAATATTATCGGGTTGCCCTTGTCCTGCAGTGTCATGAGATAGTTCTGACCGTAGTCGCGGCAGGTGTAACGCCCGCTGCGGTCGTGGTCGTCCCATGTCTGCGAAGCCATCTGTATGGGGACAAGCAGGCAGAGCACGCCAGCCACCGATGCAAGCACCGTCTCGTTGACGTGCAGACGCTTCTTGAGCATGTCGATAATGGCCAACACTCCAAGTCCGCACCATATAGCATAGGCATAGAACGACCCTGCATAGGCATAGTCGCGCTCGCGTGGCTGCTGCGGTGTCTGGTTGAGATAGAGCACAATGGCCAGACCCGTCATGAAGAACAGGAAGAACACCACCCAGAATTGGCGTATGCCCCTGCGCCCGCGCCAGGCCTGCCAGAACAGACCGATAAGACCGAGAATGAGCGGAAGGCAATAGAACACGTTGTGGCCCTTGTTCATCTTCAGTTCGGTGGGAAGCTTGCTCTGGTCGCCAAGCATCATATTGTCGATAAACGGTATGCCCGTTATCCAGTTGCCGTGCTCAGGCTCGCCGTTGCCCTGCACATCGTTCTGCCTTCCGGCAAAGTTCCACATGAAGTATCGCCAATACATGAAATTGCATTGGTAGGAAAGGAAGAACTTGATGTTTTCAAGCTGCGTGGGCATCTTCACGTTTACGTTTTCGCCGCAGCGGTCGTAGGCCACGGTGTTGCCTTCAACGCCTCCCATCCAGCTCTCGTAGGCCTGGGCATGGTTGGCACTGTGCATGCGCGGGAACAGCATGTTCTGCGCATAAACGAGCTTGTCCTTGTGGCTCACCACGAAGTAGGAGTCTTTCTCGTCTTTGCTGGCCTTCTCGCGGCGCTGCCATACGGGTGCGCCCGACTTGCGCTTGGGCACACACATGTTGCCGTCAATGTCGAATGCCACCTGTGAGGTGTAGGCCTGCCCATACAAGAGGGGCGTGTCGCCATACTGGTCGCGGCTCAGATAGCTGCCAAGGGTGAATATGTCCTCGGGCGAGTTCTGGTCCATAGGAGGATTGGCCGACGAGCGTATCACTATAAGTGCATAGCTTGAGTAGCCAATCATAAGCATAAGCATGCAAAGGAGCGCGGTGTTCTTGAAGCGCGCCGACACAAGCGGCACGAGCTTCTTGGCCACCTTCTTGCGGTAGTTGAGCACAAACCACATTGCAACCAGCACCACGGCACCGGTTATTGCAGCACTCCATCCATAGCCATAGAAGGGAATGCCGAGCATGCCCACCGCAAGCAGGAACGCCAGGTTCTGGCGCTTGAAATGCCGGTCAACATAACTTTCGTATATGGCCCACACCACTATTCCCACGAGGGCGAGAATATATACAACCTCACCCGTGTTGAACGGGCATCCGAGGATGTTCACAAAGAACAGTTCAAACCACCCGCCGACAGTGATGATGCCCGGCACCACACCGTAGAGCACGCCTGCCACAATGACAAACGATCCCAGGAGGGCTATCAACGAACCTTTAAGCTCGATGTTGGGGAAACGGCGGTAGCAATAAACCAGCACTATGGCCGGAATGCACAAGAGGTTGAGCAGGTGCACGCCTATGGAAAGTCCGGTCATATAGGATATGAGCACCAGCCATCGGTCGCTGTGAGGCTCGTCGGCATGGTCTTCCCATTTCAGTATCAGCCAAAACACGATTGCCGTGAAAGCCGACGAGTAGGCATACACTTCACCCTCGACTGCCGAGAACCAGAACGTGTCGCTGAACGTGTAGATGAGCGCACCCACAAGGCCCGAAGCCTCAATTGCAATAAGCTTGCCAAGCGTCATCTCGCTCCACTCCTTCAATATAAGTTTGCGGGCAAGGTGCGTGATGCTCCAGAACAGGAACAGAATGGTGGTAGCACTAAGCAACGCGCTCATGGTGTTGACCATTCTCGCCACCTGCGAAGGGTCGTGTGCAAATTGTGAAAAGAGGTTGGCCGTAAGCATGAAGAACGGTGCTCCTGGCGGATGCCCCACCTCAAGCTTGTAACCTGTTGTGATAAATTCCGGACAGTCCCAGAAACTGGCTGTCGGCTCAATCGTTGAACAATATACAAAAGCGGCCACAAAGAATGTTAGCCAGCCAAGCACATTGTTAACTAACTTGTACTGTTTCATTTGTTTTTATTAAAACTTAAACTTGTTTATCGCAATCGTTTCCTGTAAAATAACACGACCGCACGCAAAAGGAAAACACATTTTCCGCCTACGGGCGCAGCCTTAATTTTGCAAAGGTAGCAAAATTAGGCGACAGAGACGTTTCTGCACACTACCATTAATAAAATTTAGCATTGACGAGCTGCATCCACCTACACCGCAAGGAGCGGTCAGAGGCAATAACACCACACAAAGAAAAGGCATGAAAAGAGGCCGCAAATGCAAGTCATGGCAGTGCGTTCTCGGGCAGCCCTGCCAACAGTTTGATTTCCAACGCATTTCAGCCAGTCTAAAAAGAAGCCTTGTTTGCATCGCAAAGAAGCCTTCTTTATGCTGCAAACAAGGCTTCTTTGCCGCCCAAACAAGGCTTCCTTGAAATACTAACAAAATCTCTTTGACTATGCCTGATTTTACTTTACACTTTTCCTGTTGTCTTACTTGAATACTTCACACACGATCCGTTACTTTACTGAATGGCTTTACACTACATTAAAAGTTTGGAATATGCCCATAAAACATAGGAGAAAAAACGACAAAACATGCATTTTGTTATGCAAAAAGATTTGCACACTCTGCAAAAAACGATTACCTTTGTAAACGTTATCCTGAATACAATCTTTTTACCTTAAAAAGACTAATACCTATTGAGATAAAATGCCGGCCTCTGTGAAGCGACCGGCATTTGACTTTTCATATTGGCCTTCAGCTTGCCCGGTGCACGATACGCCACGAAGCAGGACACCACATGGGTCACCTGCAAAAGCGTGTGGATTAGGCAAAAATTTTAGACAGCCTAAAAA
>CAVDJG010000035.1:0-11984 GCA_963609005.1 Acidaminococcaceae bacterium | reverse complement strand
GGTTGCCGTTGACGACTGCACTGAGGCGGTTACGAACATACCGGTGAGTAGCCCGGTGAAGCGGTTGGTGGTCATTGCCCCGAGGATGTGCCGCAATTGCGAGCCCGCCATCTTCTGGAGCGCTTCGCTCATCACCTTCATTCCATAGATGAGAAGGGCCAATGAGCCGACAATCTTAAAAAAAATCCAAATCGACATATTTTTATTTAATTTGTGATGCGGTGTTGCATTTCGTGTCGAAAAAAGGGCGTATCTTTACATCCGCTACTTCCATGAACAATTAGTTAAACATCCTAACGCTGTAACGAGAATGAAACAGATGATACAAATACGCTGCAAAAATAATAAAAAAATTGTAAAAGTGGAAACTGGCAGCACACTTTCTGACATTTTTAAATGTCTGGACATCGACATGCCTTACGGTCCGGTGAGCGCGAAGGTGAACAACAAGGTGGAAGGACTGCACTTCCGCGTCTACCGCAACAAGGACGTGGAATATCTCGACATGCACTCGGCGTCGGGCTCGCGAGCCTACACGCGATCGCTTTTCTTCGTGCTCTGCAAGGCGGTGCACGACCTCTTTCCCGACGGCGAGGTGGTGATCGACATCCCAGTGAGCAACGGCTACTACTGCGACCTGCGCATAGGGCGCGCCGTCAGCACCTCCGACGTTGACAGTCTGCGCTCGCGTATGCAGCAGATAATCGACGCCCACCTGCCAATACGCCGCCACGAGGCCCCGACGCAGGAGGTGATCGACATGTTCAGACAAAGCGGCACTCACTCGAAACTGTCGCTCCTGAAGACATCGGGGCAGATGTACACCACCTACTACGACATCGACGGCTTCGCCGAATACTTCTACGGCACCATGCTCACCAACACTTCGCAGCTCAAGCTCTTCGGGCTTGAACCCTACTACGACGGCATGCTGCTGCGCATACCCTCGCTTGCCGACCCGTCGCGGCTCGGCGAACTTATAAAGCAGGACAAGATGTTCGGCATATTCAAGGAGCAGCACCGTTGGCAGGAGCTGCTCGGCGTGTCAACCGTGGGCACTTTCAACGAAGCCGTGGCCCAGGGGCACGCGAGCGACATAATAAATGTGTCGGAAGCATTGCAGGAAAAGAAGATAGCGCACATTGCCGACGAGATTGCAGCAAGGCCGGAAGTGAAGATTGTGCTCATTGCCGGACCGTCGTCGAGCGGCAAAACCACCACCTGCAAGAGGCTCTCGATACAGCTTCTGTGCAACGGCATCCGGCCGGTGCCGGTGTCGCTTGACGACTATTTCGTCGACCGCGAACTCACACCGCGCGATGCCGACGGCGAATACGACTACGAGTCGCTCTACGCTCTCAACCTCGATCTGCTCAACCGCCAGCTCAACCAACTGTTTGCCGGTGAGGAAGTGGAGCTGCCGAAATACAATTTCCAAACCGGAAAGAGCGAGCCCAGCGGCCATCGCCTGCGCCTCGCGCCCCACGATGTGCTGGTGATGGAGGGCATACACGCGCTCAATCCCGAGCTCACGGCCAAGATTCCCGAAGGGCAGAAATACCGCGTCTATGCCTCGGCACTCACCACCATTCTGCTCGACAAGCACAACTACATCCCCACCACCGACAACCGTCTGCTGCGGCGCATCATCCGCGACTACAAATACCGGGGTTGCTCGGCTGCCGACACCATACGCCGGTGGCCCTCGGTGCGCAAGGGCGAGAACAAATGGATATTCCCTTATCAGGAAAATGCCGACGCAATGTTCAACACCGCAATGATTTATGAGTTTGCAGTGATAAAGGCCCAGGCCGTGCCGCTGCTCGAACAGGTGCCCGAAAACTGCGCCGAATATGCCGAAGCCTACCGTCTGCGCAAGTTCCTCAGATATTTCACCACGCTCGACTACGACAAACTTCCGCCCACGTCGCTGCTGCGCGAGTTCCTCGGCGGAAGTTCGTTCAAGTACTGATAAATAAATGTATGCAAAACAAAGATATGCAAAATGAAACCGCGGAAACGGCATTGCAGCTTACCGACGAGATGTACATGCGCCGGTGTCTGCAACTCGCCGCCGCTGGCATGCACCGCGCCAAGCCCAATCCCATGGTGGGTGCGGTGATAGTGGCACGCGGCCGCATAATAGGCGAGGGCTACCATGTGCGCTGCGGCGAGGGACATGCCGAGGTGAACGCCTTTGCCTCGGTGAAGGAAAGCGACGTTCCGCTGCTCGCCGAAGCCACCGTATATGTGAGTCTTGAGCCTTGCTCGCACTACGGCAAGACACCGCCCTGCGCCGACCTCATCATAAGCAAGGGCGTGCGCCGCGTCGTGGTGGGCTGCATCGACCCTTTTGCCAAGGTGCAGGGGCGCGGCATAAAGAAGCTGCGCGATGCAGGCATCGAGGTGACGGTGGGAGTGCTCGAGGACGAATGCCGCGACCTCAACCGCCGTTTCATAACCGCCAACGAGAAGCAACGGCCTTATGTCATACTGAAATGGGCGCAGACCGCCGACGGATTTCTCGACGACCACGGCCGTGCCACGGCCATATCCACGCCGTTCACGCAGATGCTCGTGCACAGACTGCGATCGCAATGCGATGCCATTGCCGTGGGACGCACCACCGACGAGCGCGAACATCCGCGTCTCGATGTGCGCCACTGGACGGGCGACGCGCCGCGGCGCATCGTGATTGACAGTCGCCGTCCGGCATTCGAGGGCCTCGATTTCACGCGTCCTGTGGTGCCGCAGCTGCTCACATGGCTGCATGGCGAGGGCTGCCAGTCGCTCCTTGTAGAGGGCGGAGCCGCCACACTCGCCTCGTTCATCGGTTCCGGCCAATGGGACGAGATACGCCTTGAGGAGTCGTGTGCCACGGTGGGCGACGGAACGCGGGCTCCGCAGTTGCCCAGCAATACGCGCGTGGCATGGCGCAATACGTATGACGGCAACGTAGTGACGCTCTACCGCCGTGCGTGACCGACAAGGCTTGCCGACAAAGCAAAAATAAAAATGGGCTTGGACAACCGGTGGTTGTTCAAGCCCATTGCTTTTGTTGCTTGCATACTTGCGGATGTGTGGGGTGCCGCGAGCGGGACTCGAACCCGCACGGCCATTTCTGGCCAAGGGATTTTAAGTCCCTCGTGTCTACCAATTCCACCATTGCGGCAGCCTTTTCACGCCTTGGAGCGGCAAACGGGACTCGGACCCGCGACCTCAACCTTGGCAAGGTTGCGCTCTACCAACTGAGCTATTGCCGCAATTGCTCGCAAAAGTTCTGCAAAGGTAGGGCTTTAATTCCGAAAGGCCAAGTTTTTTCACATATTTTAATTGGCGTATGTCCCGTTGGCACGGCATGTGTTTCATGGGCGTGTCAGCCTTTTGTGGCGAGGCGTGCCGACAGTTTCTCGAGCATGTCGCGCGTCATGGAGTCGAGGTCGTAGGTGGGGTTCCATTCCCATTCGGCACGAGCGCACGAGTCGTCCATGCGGTCGGGCCAGCTTTCGGCTATGCCCTGCTTGAGCGGGTCAACGTCGTATGTCATCTCGAAATCGGGCTTGTATTTGCGTATGGCGGCGTAAATCGTTTCCGGGGCGAAGCTCATCGACGCTATGTTGAAGCCGTTGCGGTGCACAAGGCGCGTGGGGTCGGCCTCCATAAGGTTTATGGCTGCCTTCAAGGCATCGGGCATGTAAATCATGTCCATGAGCGTGCCCTGCTTTATGGGGCATGTGAATTTCTCGCCGCGCACGGCCGAGTAGTATATGTCAACGGCATAGTCGGTGGTGCCGCCGCCGGGAAGCGTGACGTTGGAAATCACTCCCGGGAAGCGCACCGAGCGCGTGTCAACGCCGTAGCGTGTGTGGTAGTAGTCGCTAAGAAGTTCGGTGGCCACCTTGCTCACGCCGTAGAGCGTGCGCGGACGCTGCACCGTGTCTTGCGGGGTGGGGTTCTTCGGCGTGCCGGGACCGAACGAACCGATGCTGCTCGGGGTGAAAACGGCGCAGCCACGCTCGCGTGCCACCTCGAGAATGTTCCACAGTCCGTCGATGCCTATGCGCCATGCGAGGCGCGGTTTCGACTCGGCCACGACCGAGAGAAGGGCTGCAAGGTTGTAGATGGTGTCGATGTTGTGTTTCGCAACCACGTCGGCTATCATCTGCGCATCGGTAACGTCGGCCTCGGCGGCAGGGCCTCCGTCGAGCAGCGCGCCCTTGGGCTCGCATCCTTTTATGTAGCCCGCAACGACGTTTTCGCCTCCGTAGAGCCTGCGCAACTCTGCGGTGAGCTCGGAGCCAATCTGCCCCGTGGAACCGATTACAAGAATATTTTTCATGTCGTAGTGTTTAAGATTAGTATGGATGCAAAATAAACAAAAAAAAACCACAACTTGACAAAAAAACAGGACTATTTTGCCCGCCTCGCTTATAATTCTCAACTAGGCCGAAATCCTCTTTATCTTTTTGCGCTGATTTTGCTTTCCGCTTGCGCTGCAAACCTGCTTCAAAGTGCCATAAACACAATGTCGATGCCTGATGAAGTGACACAAAGAAACAATTGGCCACGTTGCAAACCGTAAGCGCGGCTTCGGTCTCGGGGCCGCAGAAACGCCTTTTCAGTGGCCAGCGGCAAAAAAACACGGCAAAACGCTTCCTGTTTTCAATTTTATTGATTTACTTTGCGGTTGGAAGCACATCGGCAATCCTGAAGCGCAGGCATGCCGGCAGCGCGCCATCTGTCGGCCGCCAACCACCGGCTGCGGGCAGTGCATTTGAAAAGAGCAACCTAAATTTTATACTATGTACGGAAAAGTGAAAGAACATCTCCGCTCGGCCCTCGACAATTTGAGGCAGGCCGGGCTTTACAAGGAGGAGCGCATCATCGAGAGCGCACAAGGAGCCGCAATCGAAGTAAAGGGCGAGGAAGTGCTCAACTTCTGCGCCAACAACTATTTGGGACTGGCAAATCACCCGCGACTCATTGAAGGAGCGAAGCGGATGATGGACCGCCGGGGCTTCGGAATGTCGTCGGTGCGTTTCATCTGCGGCACACAGGATGCCCACAAGGAGCTGGAGGCAGCCATCAGCGACTACTTTCACACCGAGGACACAATACTTTATGCCGCATGCTTCGACGCCAACGGCGGTTTGTTCGGTTCGTTCCTCACCGACGAGGATGCAATCATCTCCGACGCGCTCAACCACGCATCGATCATCGACGGCGTGCGCCTTTGCAAGGCAAAACGCTACCGCTATGCCAACGCCAACATGGAAGAGCTCGAGGAATGCCTGCAAGAAGCACAGGCACAGCGCTTCCGCATAATCTGCACCGACGGCGTGTTCTCTATGGACGGCAATGTGGCTCCCGTTGACAAGATATGTGATTTGGCCGAGAAATACGACGCCCTTGTCATGGTTGACGAGTCGCACTCGGCCGGAGTGGTGGGCGCCACGGGTCACGGCGTGAGCGAACTGTGCGGCACCTACGGCCGCGTTGACATCTACACCGGCACGCTGGGCAAGGCATTCGGCGGTGCTTTGGGCGGATTTACCACCGGCCGCAAGGAAATAGTTGAGATGCTGCGCCAGAGCAGTCGCCCCTATCTGTTCTCCAACTCGCTCGCTCCCTCGATAATTGGCGCAAGCCTCGAGGTGTTCAAGATGCTCAAGGAGGACAACTCCTTACACGACCGCCTTGTGGAGAACGTGTCTTATTTCCGCGACCGCATGCTCGCTGCCGGCTTCGACATCAAGCCCACGCAGAGCGCGATATGTGCCGTGATGCTCTACGACGCTCCATTGTCGCAGCGTTATGCCAACCGTCTGCTCGAAGAGGGCATCTATGTCACCGGTTTCTACTATCCGGTGGTGCCCAAGGGCGAGGCCCGCATACGCGTGCAGCTCTCGGCTGCCCACACAAGAGAGCAGCTCGACAAGTGCATCGAGGCCTTCGTGAAGGTGGGCAAGGAGCTTGGCGTGATAAAGTGAACTGTTGGAAAATAAGCCGCGAGGCGACTATTTGAAAAGATAAAAACGAGAATTGGTCCCGAAGAGTCGGGACCTTTTTTCGTTTTCACGCCCCCGCCTCTGTTCGGCCGGGGCACAAAACCGAAACGGGGAAACCGCATCTGCCGGCGCGCGCTGCTGCGTTGCGTCAGGCACTGCGGTTTCCCCGTTGTGCATTGTGGCCACCGGCAGAGGTCAGCGGCTCTTGTGTGTCATTATGTTGAGCACCATGTCGTCGGTCTTGCACATGGCCTCGGCCCCGATGCTCGTCAGATTGTGTATGGAGCGGTCAACGTCGTCGTCGATTATTCCCTCGGCCGATGTCACGCAGCGTCCCTCCATCGACAGCAGTGCCGACAGCAGTGCCGTCGATACTCCCGACGATATTTTCAGGGCGCAGCTTGGTTTTGCGCCGTCGCATATCATGCCGGTGAGGTTGGCAATCATGTTCTTCACCGAGTGGCAGATGTGTGTGTAGTCGCCGCCCATGAGATAGGTTATGCCGCAGCTCGACCCTATCGAGGCCACGACACAACCGCACAGAGCCGAGAGCTTGCCCAGACTCTGCTTTATGTATATGGCGGTGAGGTGGCTGAGCACGAGTGCGCGTATGAGTTCTTCCTCGGTGTTCTCGTTTTCTTCGGCGTAGACGGCCACGGGATTGGTGGCGCAGATGCCCTGGTTGCCCGACCCCGAGTTGCTCATAACCGGAATCATGGCTCCGCCCATGCGTGCGTCGCAGGCCGAGGCGGTTTTCGATATGATGTGCGAGAATATGCTGTTGCCGAAGATGCCGTGGCTGAGCGGCCGGTCGATGGTCTTGCCCAGGCAGTGTCCGTAGTTGCCTTTCTTGGCTTCGTCGGCGGCATGCAGGTTGTATTCGCGTGTCTTTAGGATGAAGCTAATCTCGTCTACGGGTGTCGTGGTGGCGAAATCATACACCATGCGCAGGTTGAGCGCGATGTCGTCGGTTGTTTCCTCGCTGTCGGCTTTGCAGTGCAGTTTGTCGAGCGACACGTTGCCGTCGCGCGCAACAAACACGAAGTTGGTGTGCGAGGCGGCTATCACGGCGGTGGCCGAGTGTCCCTCGGCTTCGCATATTACCTCTGCATAGAGTTTCTCGGTTATGTTTTCCTTGAGCTTTATGTCGATGTGGTTGCCGGCAATGTAGGCTTTTCCCTGCTCAAGCGAGTCGGGCGTGACGTCTTTGAGCACCTCGAGCTGATATTCTGATCGCCCCACGAGCGCACCCAGAGCTATGGCTATGGGCAGTCCTATCATCCCCGTTCCGGGAATGCCCACGCCCATGGCGTTTTTAAGGATGTTGGCACTGAGCAGAGCGGTGATGCGTTCGGGCCTGCGGCCCAGCTCCTCGGTGGCCCGGGCGGTGCACAGAGCCACAGCCATAGGTTCGGTGCAGCCCACGGCAGGCACCACCTCACGGTTGATGAGGGCTATGATTTGTTGTCTTGTCTGGTTGTCGAGCATAAGCGGTTTGATAGAGGTGTTGTGAAACCGGGAACCACGGCAATGCCGCAGCTCCCGGTGTGTGTAGTGGTATTATTTCTTTTCGGCGTAGTTGTCGAGGCCTGCTTGCAGGAAATCGACATACTCCGTGATGTTCTCGTCGTAGGAGCGGCTGCCGGCGAGCGGCATGCCCTCGTTGTCGAGCAGCAGATACATGGGCTGCGTGTTGCTGCCGAACTTGTAGCGTTGCAGATAGCTCCACTTGTCGCCTATGGTGCGCAGCGTGCGCTTCGATCCGTCGGTGTCGGTCACTTCCATGGGTTGCGGCAGCGGCGTCTTGTCGTCGACGAAGAGCGAGATGAGCACATATTTGTTGTTGAGCAGGTCGGCCACCTTGGCATCGGTCCACACGGCGGCCTCCATCTTGCGGCAGTTCACGCAGCCGAATCCGGTGAAGTCAACCATGACGGGCTTGCCCTCCATGCGGGCGGCGGCCATTCCGGCCTCATAGTCGGTGAAGCGCGGGTGCACCTCGTTCTTGTAGAGGTTGAAGTCCTGCGTGTTCATGGGCGGAGCGAAGGCGCTGACGGCCTTGAGCGGAGCACCCCACAGTCCGGGAATCATGTAGAACGCGAATGCGAGCGAACCGAGTGCGAGGAAGAACTGCGGCACGTTGGTGCGGCGGCCTTCGTCGTCGTGCGGGAAATTATACATGCCCAGCAGATACATTCCGAGCAGAGCGAAGATGGCAATCCACAGTGCGAGGAAGGTTTCGCGGTCGAGTATGTGCCAACCGTAGGCCAGGTCGGCCACGGAGAGGAACTTCAGTGCGAATGCAAGTTCGATAAATCCAAGCACTACCTTGAGCACGTTCATCCATCCGCCCGACTTGGGAGCCGACTTGAGGAGTGTGGGGAACATGGCAAACAGGGCGAACGGCACGGCAAGGGCAATGGCGAAGCCGAGCATGCCCACCGTGGGCGCGATGATGCTGCCTTCTGATGCCACCGCAACGAGCAGGAAACCGATGATGGGACCTGTGCACGAGAAGCTCACGAGCGACAGTGTGAATGCCATGAGGAATATGCTGAGAAGGCCGCTTGTGCTTTCCGACTTGCGGTCGATCTTGTTGCTCCACGACGAGGGCAGGGTGATTTCGAAGGCCCCGAAGAACGAGGCGGCGAACACCACAAGCAGCAGGCAGAACAGAATGTTGAACACGGCGTTGGTGGAGAGGGCGTTGAGCGCGCTCGCGCCGAACAGCAACGACACCACAAGGCCCAGTGCGACATATATCACAACGATTGAGATGCCGTAGGTGATGGCATCCTTAATGCCCTTCTTGCGGTCTTTGTTGCGCTTGAGGAAGAAGCTCACCGTCATGGGAATTATGGGCCACACGCACGGGGTGAAGAGTGCGAGGAAACCGCCGACGATGCCGGCGAAGAAGATGTAGAGCAGAGAGTTGCTCACGGGTGTTTCATATTGCGACAGCTCTTTCAGCACGGGTGTCCACAGCTTTTGCAGTTGGCCCTTGTCGAGGTTTGCCGGTGCGGCGGCCTGCGCGGTGTCGGTCTGTGCGGTGTCGGCTTGTGCCACGGCCTTGGCTGTGTCGGCGGCAACGGCGGTTTCGGCTGCGGCCTCAGTGGCAGCAGCGGATCCGTCTACCGCAGGCGACTTGCCTTGCTTGTGCAACTCAACGGTGGTGGGGGGCATACACATTTCGGCGTTGCATGCGCCGTATTCAAGATAGCACTTTATTGAGTAGGTGGGCTTGGTGAACTTCACTTTCTGCACAAACTGCACTTTGTTCTCGAAAAAGCGCAGCTTCATGCCGAACATCTCGTCCATCTCCGAAATCTCGTGCCCTCGCGGGGTGAGTTTGCCCACAAGCTCCACGCCATCCTTTGAGTCAACATGGAATGTGGCCGATGTGGGGCCGTCGTTGCCGAGCCCCGTGGAGTAGACGTGCCAGCCTTTGGCAATAGTTCCGCTGAACACTATCTCGCCCTCGGCGGTGGTTCCCGTCTTCAGTTGCGAGGTGAATTTCACTGGGTCGGCCATCTGCGCATGGCACAACACCGCCACAAGAAGCATCAGGGCGGCTGTCATCGCTTTTCTCATTGTTGTTGTTGCTTATAAATTAATGTATTTGGATGCAAAGATACTGCAATTTGAAATAACGGCAAAATAAGTGACTTTGTTTTTCGGCCACGAAACGTGGCTTTGTTGCAAATTCACGGCATGCGCCTTACTTTTTGTCAGATTAGGGCGTGTGCGGCCTTTGCACAGGGGCATAAAAAAACGGCCGCAGCATGTGTGCGGGCCGTTGTAGTGGTATAGGTACTCCCACCGGGAATCGAACCCGGATCAAAGGTTTAGGAAACCTACGTTCTATCCATTGAACTATAGGAGCAACTGTATTGATGCAAACCGTGTGCAAACTTACGCATTTTTTTTCGAATAACGAAAAATCGTGCCCGAAATTCGCCGCGGCACGGCGCAATATGGCACGGCGCAAAACAAAAAGGGCGGGGTAGAGCGGCGTTTTGCGCACTTTTTTGTAGCTTTGCAAATACATTGGAAAATCAAAACAACAACCTTGAAATGAGAAAATTCTTACTGTCATTCATGCTCGCCGCCGCCTGCGCGCTCACTGCCGCAGCACAGGCAAAAACACTGCATCAGCTGCAGCAGGACTTCGTCGACCTGCGCTTCGGCATGTTCATTCACTTCAACATGCCCACCTTCGCGCCCGAAGACTGGCCCGACCCCGACCTCCCGGCACAGACATTCAACCCCACACGACTCGACTGCGCACAGTGGGCGCGCGCCGCCAAGTCGGCCAACATGTCCTACGGATGCCTCACCACCAAGCACCACAGCGGATTCTGCATATGGGACACCAAGACCACCGACTACAGCGTGATGCACTCGCCGCTCAAGCGCGACGTGGTGCGCGAGTATGCCGACGCTTTCCGCAAGGCCGGACTCAAGGTGATGCTCTACTACTCGATACTCGACACGCACCACCGCATACGCCCGGGAATGGTGACACGCGAGAAGATTGACATGATAAAGGCGCAGCTGCACGAACTGCTCACTGGCTACGGCCCCATAACCGCACTCATAATCGACGGTTGGGATGCACCCTGGTCGCGCATAAGCTACGAAGATGTGCCGTTTCCCGAGATTTACGCCTACATCAAGTCGTTGCAGCCCGAATGTCTCGTAATGGATCTCAACGCCGCCAAATACCCGCGCGAGGCTCTCTTCTACACCGACATAAAGTCGTATGAGCAGGGGGCAGGGCAGAAAATATCAACCTCGGAAAACCGCCTGCCGGCCTTGGCTTGCCTTCCGCTGCAAACAAAATGGTGGTTCTGGAAAGACTATTTCCCCACCGACACGCTCAAAAACCCCGCACACATAATCAACGACATGGTGGTGCCCTACAACCGCGCTCACTGCAACTTCATTCTCAACGTGGCGCCAAACCGCGAGGGACGCATGGACGACAACGCCCTCAACGCCCTCAAAGCCATGGGCAAGATGTGGCGCAACGACGGCCGTGTGAGCGAGTTGCCGCCGTGCGATGCACCCATAACCGAGCGCAACATTGCCAAGGGAATGCCTGCCGAGTCGTCGTGGAGCTGGGACTGCAACCTCATGGATTTTGCCAACGACGACGATTTCACCACGCCGTGGGTGGCCAACAGTTTGACAAAGAACCCGTTCTGGATGGTTGACCTGAAAGGGCCGCAGCTCATCGACATGGTGACAATAACCGAATATGAGGGCGGGGCCATGCAGCGCTACCGCGTGGAATACCGTCACGATGGGGCATGGACAACCATCTTCGACGGGAAAGCCGCCGACTCGAGCCGCGTGAAGACGCACCGCTTCGCACCGGTGAAGGCCGATGCCGTGCGCATCACGTTCACCGAGAGCAAGGGAATGCTCGCCATTTCAGAGGTGGGCGTGTACACTCCCTACCAAAACAACTGACCCGCTGCGCCCCATTGAGGCCGTGGCCGTGGCGTGCAGCAACCGCCGCACGCACGCAACGCATGCGCTGCACACACACAATGCGGCCGCCGTACGCTCCAAAACAAGCGTGCGGCGGCCGCAAATAGTATATGGCGCGCGTCAGCGCAAGCCGTATTTCGCCTTGTATTCCGACGGGGTTAGTCCCGTGGCCTGGCGGAAATGCTTGTGGAAATTGCTTCTGTCGGCCACACCCACCAGTTCGTGCAGGGCCGAAACATGCACGCCGGGATCTTCGCGCAGCATGCGCTCGGCCTCGGCTATGCGCAGCTTGAGCCTCCACGATCGCAGGGTGGTGTGCAGGCGGTTGGTGAAATACCATGCAAGATAGCGGCGCGTGGTGCCGAGCTGGGCGGCTACCTCGTCGGGGGTGACGTCTTTGCACGTGTACATCTTTTCTTCCTGCCATCGTTGCAGGGCTTCGGCAAGTGCCTTCTCGTTCTCGTCGGGGGGGCAGTCGGC
>CAVDJG010000034.1:0-12040 GCA_963609005.1 Acidaminococcaceae bacterium | reverse complement strand
GAAAAGGGCTTTTATGGGCTGATAATTTTGCCAGTCTCGCCGAAATTGGATAACTTTGGCTTCGTAACAACAAAACGACAGGTTATGAAAAATTTAATAATGGTAGCGGCATCGCTGCTTGCTGCTTCTGCCGCCGAGGCACAGATACACTATCCGGCAACGGCCAAAGGCGACGTGGTTGACGACTATTTCGGCACCAAGGTGCCCGACCCCTACCGATGGCTTGAAAACGACACCAGTGAGGCCACTGCAAAATGGGTGGAGGAGGAGAATGCGCTCACGAGATCGTATCTGAAGAAGATACCCTTTCGCGACGCAATACTCAAACGCTATAAGGAAATAGTGAACTATGAGAAGATAGGCATGCCTTTCGAGGAGAACGGCAAGTGGTATATTTACCGCAACAACGGGCTTCAGAACCAGAGCGTGCTCTATCAAATGGACCGTCCGGGAGGCGAACGTAGGGTGTGGCTCGACCCCAATGCGCTCAGCGACGACGGCACCGTGGCCCTGAAAGACATCTCGTTCTCGAACAACGGGAAGTATATGGCTTATGTAATCTCGCGCAGCGGAAGCGACTGGGAGGAGATTTATGTAAAGGATGTGGCTACCGGCCGCGACCTGCCCGACCACATATTGTGGGCCAAGTTCACGGGCGTGACATGGCAGGGCGACGGATTCTATTACAGTGCTTATGACGCTCCCGAGAAAGGCAAGGAGAATTCTTCGAAGAACGAGGTGAACAAGGTGTACTACCACCGCATGGGCACGCCGCAGAGCGACGACCGCCTGTTCTATCAGAACCCCTCCTATCCGTTGCGGTTCTACGGTGTCACCACCGATGAAGACGAGCGTGTGATGTTCCTTTACGAGAGCGGCATGGCTGCGGGAAACAACCTTTATGTGAGAGATTTGCGTCAGAGCGACTCGCAGTTTGTGCAGATGACATCGCAGCCCGACTATTCCTACTCTACGGTAGACGTGTTGGGCGACAGCATAATAGTGCTCACCAATGCCGGCGCTCCGCGCTATCGGCTCATGGTGGCCAACTTGAAGCGTCCGGGTTACAGTGACTGGACTGAGCTTGTGCCCGAAACTGGCGATGTGCTGGAGTCGGCACAGATTGTCGGCGGCAAACTGATTCTGAAATACACACGCGACAACTGCAGCCACATATATGTGCATTCGCTCGACGGCAAACGCCTTGCCGAGGTGGAATTGCCCTCGGTGGGCACTGCCTATGTGAGAGGAAAGCGCAAGCGCAGCGAATGTTTCTATTCGTTCACGTCCTACACCGTGCCCACTGCCATATACAGCTACGACCTCGAAAGCGGCAAGAGCACGCTATATGCCGCACCGAAGATAAAGATAGATTTGTCGAAATACAAGAGCGAAATGGTGTTCTACACAAGCAAGGACGGCACGCGCGCCCCGCTCTTCATAACCTATAAGAAGGGCATCAAGCTCAACGGCAAGAATCCGCTGCTGCTCTATGGCTACGGAGGCTTCAACGTTTCCTATCCGCCGGCATTCTCAACGGGCTATCTGCCGTTTCTCGAACGTGGCGGAATATATGTCAACGCGGTGTTGCGCGGAGGCGGCGAATATGGCGAGGAATGGCATCTGGCCGGTACGAAAATGCAGAAACAGAACGTGTTTGACGACTTCATTGCCGCTGCCGAATATCTCATAGCCAACAAATACACCGACCGCGACCACCTCGCTATAAAGGGCGGCAGCAACGGCGGACTGCTTGTTGGGGCTTGCCTCACGCAGCGCCCCGACCTCTACAAGGTGTGCATTGCCGACGTGGGAGTTATGGACATGCTGCGCTACCACAAGTTTACGATTGGATGGAACTGGGCTCCCGACTATGGCACAAGTGCCGACAGTCCTGAGATGTTCCGCTATCTGTTGGGCTACTCGCCACTGCACACGCTGAAACCCGGCACGCATTATCCGGCAACACTCGTGACTACGGCCGACCACGACGACCGCGTGGTGCCGGCACACTCGTTTAAGTTTGCCGCAAGGCTGCAGGAATGTCAGGCCGGCGATGCCCCGGTGCTCATAAGCATAGGCAGCAAGGCAGGCCACGGAGGCGGCAAACCGCTTGCCAAGGTGCTTGAAGAGCAGGCCGACACATACAGCTTCATCCTTTATAATATGGGTGTGAGAAAATAAACAGGCGCTTGCGGCGCGTAAAAGCAATTTGCCGTTTTAACCGCCTGGCCGCATAAACGAAAACGCACGGGGCATTGCCTCGTGCGTTTTGTGTATGTTTTAGATGATTTATAGAACCTTCAATGCTTTCTCAATCTTCTTTATCCAGTAATCGCTGATGTCTACTGATTCGGCATATCCTTTGAATTTGGAGGTAGCTTCGGCAACCTCGTCTATGATGTTGGCTGCGTTCTTGATGTCTTGTCTTTGGGCGAATAGCAACAGGTCTTTTCTTGTGATGTTGTTGCGCTTGCCAAGGATGGAAAGCTCATGGCTGCAATAGAAATGGGAGTCAGGGTCGGCTGAGAATATCATGTCATAAGCAGGCGAGAGTTTCCAACATCCTTTGTCGTCCATAACAAAAGAGAAGTTCTTTGTGTGGTCGTCCACGTTCGCCGCCAATACGTTGAACACCATTCTGCGGAATTGTTGGGCTTGTTCGTTGGCCGTCAGGTTGATCTTTCGCCCTACGACGAAAAGGTCTTCGTATGTATCAGCCAATGAACTCATGGCTGCCAGTGTTTGGGTGTGCAACTTCTTGCCATCCGCTCTGTCGAAGCGTTGGGTGAGGAAGTTTTGCGTGCCTTCGATTTCTATCAGCCGTGATGGCATCATGTCGATGCCGGCATCCTTTGCCATGAGGTAATAAGCCATTTCCACCTTCGTGAACGGAAAGTCCTTGGGCTTGCCGGTGTCAAATTTCAGGATGTAATGTTTGAAGTTGGGCGGCAGGTCGGCTTGTCCTGAACGTATGACTCCCGTCTCGTCGTCAATGGCGATGATTGCCTTGGGGCGTTGACCGCCAGCAGAAGTGCCTACCTTATATAGATCTTCCATGATGAGGCTGCCCATGATGTCGATAGCCACGTCTTGTCTGTCCATGAATATCTTGTTGGCCAATTCGTAGAGCGACGTTAGTTCGATATCGACGGAGGCATCCTCAAGAATATGTGCTGGCTGGAATTCCAGGGCGCCCATGGCACGTTTGCCTATAAACGACAATCTGTCTATGGCATTGATTTGCTTGGGGCGCAGATGATTGGCCTCAATCCATTTTTGGAAAACCACATTTCCCCAATGGTCGGGTAGGGAGTCGGCGATAAATTCAGGCAACCCGGCATAGAGTTTTTCCTTGTTTCCTGACATGGGAAACGCTTTTTGCAGATATGGGGAATTCAATGATGCAGTCAGTGGGGCGATGTTTAAGCCGTATTGTGAAAAGTTTTCGTCAAATTGAAAAACAGAACATCCCTGCTTCTCGTCCCAGGACAACACTCCAACGGTCTTGTCCCATATCCGTACTTCCACTACATTATCTTTCATGCCTTACTCTTTCTTTCTTGTCCTTGGATTTCTTTATTTGGCTGGGCAGTATGGGCAATGGTGGAAGTAGCTTTTCTGCTTCTCCCAGAAATCCGATGCTTCTCAGCAGGGAGAGTATCGTGCCGTATCCAATGTTGCGAGCCTCGCCTTTCTCGAATTGGCTGATGGTGAAAATGCTCACGCCCGACTGCTCGGCAACCTCTTTCTGCGTGAGGTTGCTGAACAGCCTGTATTCCTTGAACCGGCCTCCCAGTTCGGAGATGATTTCCGAGTTTGACTTTGCTTCTATGCCATATTCTGTTATCATACCACAAATATAGTTATTCCTTTATTTATCTCGGAATATGGACTTAAATATTTAAATATCTTTAGTAATATCGCGATATTTTGCTGGTGTGGCGTGTTGTTTTACTTCACGGCTGATGCTGCCGGTTGGTTTCCTGTTGCTCTGCCGGGAGACCGAGCAGCCGCACGCGGTTCTCAAAATCGTTGCGGTCGCCGAGGGCGGCATTCTTTATCTGTGCCCGGTAGTTGTATATCGTGTTCACGCTATAATGCAGAAACTCGGCTATCTTGCCGCTGTCGTTGATGCCGAGCCTTATCAGTGCGAATATGCGCACTACGGTGTTGAGGCTCTCGCGGTTGGTGAGCGTTATTCGGCATTCGGGCCGCAACAGGGCGTTGAAATCGTCGACGAAGGTGGGGTAGAGGTGTACAAATGCCGAGTCGAAGTTGGCATACAGCTCGTCCATGTCTTTCTTGCGCAGTTCGCCAGTGCGTGTCATTTCATAGAGAGCGGCATACTCCTTGTTCTTCACCTTCTTGTTTACTTTCTTGCGCAGGTCGTCGAGACGGTCGATGTAGAGCGAACACAGGCGCATGAAGCGTCCCACATACTCCTCCTTCACGCTGTTGGCTTCAGACAACTGCGTGTTGAGCGACGACAGGTGGGCGTTGGATGCCTCCAACTGGGCGTTGAGGCTTTTAAGTTGGGCATTGAGTGCCGACTGCAGCGAGTAGGATTTGGCGAGGTCGTCGCGTGTGGCGGCAAGGCGGTTGCGTTGCCTCACCACATAGAAAAGCAGCGTGAGCAGCAGCAGTGACATGATGCTTATTATGCAAATCGTGGTGCGCAGCTTACTGTTTGAATGGTCGAGCTCGGCCTTGTAGCTCTGCGCTATCTGTGTGAGAAGCGGCGAAATGTGGGTGAGACGCTGCCGTGAACCGAAACGGTTGGCACAGTCGCTCGTGAAGCAGATGTATTTGTAGGCCCGGTCTACGTCGCCGTGCAGCATGAGCATGTTGGCCAGTTCCCACATGGAACCCTGGTCCATCACACATTCACGCACGTCGGTCAGTGCCGACCTGGCAATCCAACGCATCATTTCGGTGTCGTTGTCGAGGATTTTGAACTCGAGGTAACGGTAGAAAGCCACGAGTGCATACTCGTGCGAACCTTCGGTCACGCTCCGCAGCCACGTGTCGTTGATGGCTTTCGACTCTTTGTGCCGACCCGAAGACAGTGCCTCGTTTTCACGGCTTTGCCACACATATTGGTTGTTGGCGGGCAGTGTGGCATACATCTTGGCACGGTATTCGGCGGCGCGCCTGCCGTATTCTTCGCGTATGCAGTTTATCTTGGCATAATATGCCACCTCACCGCACACATGGGAGTAGGCATAGTAGTAGTGCCCGAGGTCGTTGCCGTGGAGCTTTTGAGCGTCGATGGTTTTGAGAATGCAGAATGCTTCGGTGTACATGCCAGCGTTTGAGCAGCACAGGGCAGCAAGTGCGCGGCAGCCTCCGGCTTTCGACATGTTGCCGGCGAGCTCGGCCTGACGGCTGCACACGTTGAGGTAGTGCATGGCCGAATCGTTGTTGAACGGAAGATATTCGGTGTAGAGGCTGTAGGCCATGTCGTAGCGTTCTCCTGCCGTGCGTGCCTTTGCCAGTGCGGCGGTGAGCGTTGCCAGGCGTTGGGTTTTTGCTTTGACAGCGGTGCTACTGTTGTCGATGGCCGTGTCGATGCGCCGCAGCAGCGAGTCGAGCACAGGGTCGGCGGCGCGGCAACACTGCGTGTGGCACAGATGCAGTGACAAAAGCATCAGTAAGGTTTTGATCAGCGTGTTCATCGTGTTGTTGTCGTGGGTTTAAGGCGTCATGCCGGTGGGGTGGGTTTGCGGCAGTAAAGTTACAAAACAAATTCGGTTGCGGAAAAATAAAAAGACAGGTTTTCGGGTGAAAACCTGTCTTTTGGGTTGGTTTGTGCTTTTATTGTGAAATACCTATTGCGTGATTTGAAACCGTCATTTCTGGAAAACGCGCACATAGTCCACTTCCATCGTGGCCGGCAGACAGCTCGGGTCGGTGCCTTTCAAACCGCCCCATGCACCGCCCCACGCGAGGTTGAGAATGGGATAGAATGCCGCGTCGAACGGCCACGCGTCTTTTCCGCTTCCGTCGTTATTGTAGGTGAGCAGCTTCGAACCGTCAACATAGAATGTCATGTAGGAAGATGTCCACTCCATGGCATACACATGGAAATCAGACTGTGCCGTGTCAACCTTGCGGCGTGCCGATTCTACGGCCGTTCCGGTGTTGTTGTATTTGTTGCAGTGTATGGTCGAGACAATCATGTTGGGGTCGTAGCCCACTTCTTCCATGATGTCAATCTCGCCGTCGCCTGGCCAACTGTTGAAGTTGACGGGCATCATCCAGAATGCGGGCCATGTGCCCTTGCCCTTGGGCAGCTTTATGCGGGCCTCGATGTATCCGTATTTCCATCCTGTGGAACGGCGTGCGTAGAGGCGCGCGCTCTTTATTGTCCCGCCGTCGTCGATAAGGTTTATCTTGAGAGTCCCGTTTGACACCGAGGCCACCTTGTCGTCTTTCACATAGTTCTGAAGCTCGTTGTTCACCCAACCGGCAGGCTGCACCTCCCATGTCCAGTCGCTGCCCACGGTGTTGCCGTAGAACTCGTCGTTCCACACGAGCTTGTAGCCTTCAAGCGGACAGCTTATGTCTTCTTTTCCGGCAGTCTGTGTCACGGCAATGCTGTCGCGTGTGCCGCCTGCCCATATCACGATGTGTCCGGTGCGCTCGTCGCTCCGGTTCTGCTCAACGGTTATGGTGAGTGTGGCTTCCTTGCCGGTGCTTCCGGCCGGAGAAACCGACATCCACGACACGTTGGAGTAGGCCTTGAACTCGTGGGTGGCGCTTGCCTGTGTGGTGAGCGTGCCTCCGTTGTTGCCAATGGTGAGCGTTTTCTGCGTGAACGTAATCGTTTCTGCGTCGGCATATTTTATGCCGTCATCGCTGCCGCATGCTCCCAGTGCAACGGTTGCCGCCAATATTGCTGATATTAACATTATGTTCTTCATAAGTTTTTATTTTCTTTTCAGTGACTTTAAGTGTGGCACGGGGCAGGCGTTGTGCTGCCCCGCGCCACATTGGTCATTTGGCTGTTTTCTGCAGGATGATGTTGTATATGTCTATCTTCTCGTTCTCGGGGCATCCGCCGAAGTCGAACACGAGTTTCAACGCAGCTGCTGCACCTTTGGGGAGCACCACTGCCGGCACCTTCACCTGGTATTCTGTGCCGGCGGTGAGGTCGTAGCGGTTTACGAAGAGATAGTTTTCGTCGCTTGCCGTGTCGGTGAATTTCACGGTCACTCCCTTGATGTCCTTCTTTGCGAGCAGCTTGCACGAGAAGTCGTAGGCTGTCTCGGCTTCGGCGGGAATGTCGGTTGTGAGATGCACCTGTGCCTGCCACTGGTCGCTTGTGGCCTCGGGCAGTTCAACGGTGTATTTTCCGTTGTCGGCAGTTAAGGTGGGGTCGGCTATCTGTGCCCATCCCGGAGCGTAGTAGAAGAATGTGGTGAAGCCGGCGTCGCCCTTGTCGTCAACGTGCGATTTCCACAGGTTCGACTCGCTGTCGTATGTGTACACCGTCTTGTCCTCGTCTTCTGCCGGTGCCTCAATGCCGTCGCAGCCATGCTCCTGCAGGTCGATGTCGCGCAAGGTAATCTTGGTGTTGGCGGCATTTCCGCCGAAGTCGAACACGAGGTTCACCTTGTCCATGTCGATGCCGGGCATGTTTGACTTGTAGAATATGTATTCCTGTCCGGCCGTGAGCTTGACGGTCTCGGCGAAGTAGTAGGTGTTGTCGTCGCCTTCCTTGGTGAGTTTCACCGTCACGTTGTTATGGTCGGTGGTTGAAAGCAGCTTTGCCGAGAAGTCATAGGTGTTGGCGGCATTTGTTTCCATGTCGGTGTGGAAGTGCACCTGTGCCTGCCACTGGTCGGTTGTGGCCTCGGGCAGCTCGATTACATACTTGTTGCCGTCGGCAGTAACAGTCGGGTCGGCTATCTGTGCCCATCCCGGAGCGTAGTAGAATGAGTTGGTGTAGGTGCAGTTCTTCCACAGGTTGCAGTCGCTTGCGGCGTTGAAGCCCTGGAATCCCTCGTCGGCGCAAGTCAGGATGTAGTGCCATGCTATGTTGCCGTTGTCCCACACGAGCACCATAGTGCTGCCCACGAGGCTCTCGATGCGCAGTTTAAGCTCGTTGTTGAATGCTTCGTCGGCTGGGATGTAGGGGAAGTAGGTGCCTGCGGGCATGGTCATGTATATGTCGTTGCCTTCGGTGCTGAGCTTGAAAGAGCTTTCTTTCTTGCCGTCGACGGGAGCCATGAAGTCGCTGCTCTGCGGTCCGCCGAGCACTGTGCAGCTCGTGTTTACATACACCGTGCCGCCCTCTCCCGGGTCGTATGTGTAAGAATAGTCCTTGCCGAAGGTGATACGGTCGTCATACACACCGTAGTCGGCTTTCTCGTTGGCCTTGGCTGCCCACCATTCGGTGCCGTCGGTGCCCGAGGGGCCGCATGCCATGTGCGCTGCCTCGCTTGCCGCTATGCGCCACTCCTTGCCTGCGAGTTGTGCAAGCAGTTCGTCGTAGTTGGTGAGGCTGTTGGCTATGTGGAAGGTGGCGGTGCCCATGCCCTGCGACATTCCGTTGTGGTTGCCCACGCGGTATTGCACGGTGTAGTCGCCAGCATTGCTCCATATTTTCTGAAGCGGGTTGAGAGTGGAGTAGATGGGGTTCTTTGTAACTTCCTTTCCGTCAACCGGGATATACCACATGGGGTATATGGCATCGCCCTCAAGTTTGAATGTCACGGTGTTGGTGGTCTCGTCAACCGTTGCCGTCACCTTTGCGTTCTCTGCCGTGGGAAGCCCCGCTTCCGACACGCCTTCGAAGTCTTCGGGGCTGCATGCCGTCATGGCGAGCACGGCGGCGGTTGCTGCGAAGAGCGATTTTACTGTAATGTATCTTTTCATGTTAGTGTGAATCTTTGGTGGGTTAATAGTTGTTTTGCTTTATCGTGCCGTGTGCCGCGTCGATTTCGCTGAGCGGTATGGGCAGGTATTTCTTGCTCTCGCTCCATGTGTTGGTGCGGTATCCGTATGCGTCGGGCACAAGAACCGATGCTGCCTTGCCGGTGCGCACGAGGTCCCAGTAGCGTTTTCCCTCGCCCACAAATTCAAGGTGGCGCTCAGATATGATGTTGTCGATTGTTGCCGAGAGGTTGTCGGTGAGCCCTGCACGGTGGTGCACCTGGTTGAGATACTTGTAGGCAAGAGCCTGGTCGCCGTTGGTGCGCACGATGAGTTCGGCTGCATTGAGCAGAGTCTCGGCATAGCGGTATATGCGCAGGTTGTTGTTGAAGTTCAAGTCGCCGTCGGCTTTCTGGTCTTTGTTGTTCTCGGTGTAGGGCAGATATTTCTTCAGCCACAGACCGGTGTCTTGATAGCGTTTGGTGTATGTGGCCTTGCGTGCATCGTAGATAGTGGCGTCGCGGCGTGTGTCGCCGTCGGCGAAGATGTCTATTGTTTCCAGACGCACCGGCTCGAAGCCCCATCCGTTGTCAACTCCGTCTTCGGCCACGCCTCCCGACGGACCTATCAGGCGCGGGTAGATTGTTCCTCCGGCATTCACATAGCCGTCGTTCCAACTGCGCACGGCCCCGTCGTCCTTGTAGCAAATCTCGAAGATGCTTTCGCTTGTCCATTCGCCGCTTTCGAGGAATATGTTGGAGTAGTCGGGGTTGAGGCTGTATTTTCCGCTTCCTATTATCTCGTTCATGTAGGAGAGGGCTTTGGCATAGCGGCTGTCGTCGTTCTGATACATCACCATCTCTGCATAAATCATGTAGGCAGTGGCTTGGCTCACGCGCCCAGTGTTCTCGTCGTCCCACTGCATGGGCAGCGAGTTTTCGGCAATGGCGGTTTCAAGGTCGGCGATGACGGTGCTGTACACCTCGTCGGCCGATTTCTGTTCGGCTATGTACGGGCTTTTCAGGTTTTCCATGTAGAAGGGAACGTTGCCGTAGAATTTCCATATCTGCATGTAGTAGAATGCCCTCAGCACGCGTGCCTCGGCGTCGAATGTCTTGTATTGTGCGTCGGTGAGGTTGCCCTTGGCCCATTCAAGATAGCTGAGCACGTCGTTGGCATTGCGCACTCCCTTGTAGCTCTGGTCCCAGATTCCGGTGAGTGCGTCGCTTGAGTTCTGTGTGCTCTCGAAATTGAACATCTTGTGCAGGTGCTGGTTGTCGGAGATGCCCGAACCGCCTGGCCACACATCGTCGGCCATCACGTCGCTGCACAGTGTGAGCGGGGCATACTGTTTGTTGTTCCAGTCATATTCGCGCATCGGGTTGTAGGTGGCCACGACTGCTTCCATAATGTGGTCGTAGTTGTTGTAGTATTCCTCGAGAGTTGCCTTGTCGGGCGGTGTCACCTCAAGGAAATCGTCGGAGCAGCTCGTCAGGGCTACCGGTGCCGACAGCGCAGCTGCAAGAATGTATATGTTGAATTTTCTCGTATTCATAGTAGTAAGTTTTTTAAACGGTTAGAAACCAAGGTTGAAGCCCACGGTGAAGGTGCGGCTCTGCGGATATACGCCGTAGTCTACGCCGAGCGATGTGCCGCCCGATGATATTTCGGGGTCGTATCCGGCATATTTGGTGAACGTTATGAGGTTCTCGGCAGCCACAAACAGGCGCAGTTTGTTTACGAAGAAGCGTCGCGTGAGGTTGGCCGGCAGGGTGTAGCCGAGCTGTATGTTCTTCAGTCGCAGGTATGATCCGTCGGTTATGTAAAGGTCGCTGCTCTGCCAGTTGGTGGCATCGCCTACGACATAGCGCGGATACTTGTTGCTTGTTCCGGGGCCTGTCCATCGGTTGAGCATGTATGAAGGCAGGTTGGCCGGGCGCACGTCGGTGCGTCGTGTGGCGTCGTAGATGTCGTTGCCTATGGTGCCCTGGAGCATGAACATGAAGTCGAATCCCTTCCATTCAGCGCCGAATGTGAAGCCGTAGGTCCAGTCGGGCATGCCCTTTCCAATCTTCGTGCGGTCGGCGGCAGTTATTGCCCCATCGCCGTCAACATCCACAAAGCGCACGTCGCCGGGCTTGGCGTTGGGCTGTATCAGTTCTCCGTTCGAGTTGGTGTAGGCGTTGACTTCCTCGACGGTCTGGAATATTCCGTTGGTCTTGTAGCCGTAGAAATAGGGGAAAGGCTCGCCGTTTGTGGCGCGTGTAATGGTTCCCGTGTTCTGCATGTTGTCGAGTTCGAGGTAGCCCGAAGTGTTGCCGAGGTTGGTAAGCGTGTTCTTCAGATATGACGCATTGCCCTTCACATGGAAGTTGGCGGTGCCTACGTGCCATTTGTAGCCAAGTTCAAACTCCACGCCTTCGTTCTTCATGTCGCCCACATTGCCAAGAGGTGCGCTGGCACCTACATAGTTGGGTATTGGCATGGAGATAATCATGCCGCTTGTTTTCTTGCTGTACCAGTCTACGGTGAACGTGAGTGCATTGTCGAAGAAGCCCAGGTCTAAGCCGAGGTCGGTCTGTATGCTCTCTTCCCATTTCAGGTCGGGGTTGGCCAATGCTCCTGCCTGCACGCCGTTGACAACCGTTTCTCCGCGTCCGAACACGGTGTTGTAGGGAGATGCCGTCCATGCCGCATAGGTGAAGTCGCCTATGTTGTCGTTACCGTTCTTACCCCAGCTGCCGCGCACTTTAAGGTTGCTGAGCCATGATGGAGCCTTGAAATACGGCTCGTTGATGACGTTCCAACCGAGCGAGAACGACGGGAATGTGGCGTAGCGGTTGTTTGAACCGAAGCGCGAACTGCCGTCGCGGCGCACCGTTACCTGTGCCATGTAGCGCTCGTCGTAGTTGTAGCTTGCGCGGAAGAAATAAGAACTGAGCGTGTGCTTGTAGGCAGGTCCGCCGCTTGCCGACATTTCGCCGCGGCTCTGGTCGGCCGAGGTGTTGTTCATGTAAGGCTTCGATATGTCCTTGAGGTTTTGCAGCGAAGCATACAGGTTCATGCCGGTGTTCTCAAGCGCGCTTTGTCCGAGCACTGCGTTGATGCTGTGTTTGCCTATCTTCTTGTCCCATGTGAGCACGTTTTCGAGCTGCCACAC
>CAVDJG010000033.1:0-12308 GCA_963609005.1 Acidaminococcaceae bacterium | reverse complement strand
CGCAGCGAAAACCAGCAACGGCTTGTCGATGCTTTCCAGAAAGACGACATGATATTCGCCACCGGTCCGGCCGGAACGGGAAAGACTTACCTGAGCATAGCGCTGGCCGTAAAGGCTCTGAAGGAAAAAGCCATACGCAAAATCATTCTCAGCCGTCCGGCCGTCGAGGCAGGCGAGAAGCTTGGCTTTCTGCCAGGCGACATGAAAGAGAAAATCGACCCCTACCTGCAGCCTTTATACGATGCACTCGAAGACATGCTGCCTGCCGTCAAGCTGCAAGACCTCATAGAGAAGAACATCATACAAATAGCCCCGCTCGCCTTCATGCGCGGCCGCACTCTGAGCGATGCCGTAGTGATACTCGACGAAGCGCAGAACACCACCCCGGCACAAATCAGGATGTTTCTCACGCGCATGGGTTGGAACACAAAGATGATAATAACCGGCGACATGACGCAGATAGACCTTCCACGGGGACAAAAAAGCGGGTTGCCCGAAGCCATAAGCATACTGAAAGGTGTGGAGGGCATAACATTCGTCGAGCTTGACGGGAAAGACATCGTAAGGCACAAACTTGTTACGAAAATAGTGAACGCCTATGAAAACCACGACCGGAAAGAATTTTCCAAAGCCGGGGAAAAGAAAGAGGCGACACTCACAGAAAAGAAATTTTCATAATAAAAACACATATTATATGAAAGCACTTACAAACACAGATTTTCATTTCGAAGGACAAAAAAGCCTGTACCACGGAAAGGTGCGTGACGTTTACGACATCAACGACGACATCATCGTAATGGTTGCTACCGACAGAATATCGGCATTTGACGTGATTCTGCCTAAGGGCATACCCTTCAAGGGACAGGTTCTCAACCAAATCGCTGCGAAATTCCTCGATGCCACGAGCGACATTTGCCCGAACTGGAAACTGGCCACCCCCGACCCCATGGTTACACTCGGTTTGAAATGCGAAGGTTTCAGGGTTGAGATGATTATCCGCTCGATACTCACCGGGTCGGCATGGCGTGCATACAAAGACGGATGCCGCGAACTGTGCGGAGTGAAACTCCCCGACGGCATGAGAGAAAACGAACGTTTCCCCGAACCCATCATAACCCCGACAACAAAGGCCGACTCCGGCCACGACCTCAACATCTCGAAAGAAGAGATAATAAAGCAGGGCCTTATAAGTGCCGACGACTACGCCGTTGTAGAGGACTACACCCGCAAGCTCTTCAAAAGAGGTCAGGAAATTGCTGCAAAGCGCGGCCTCATCCTGGTTGACACGAAATACGAATTTGGAAAGCGTGACGGAAAGGTGTATCTCATCGACGAGATACACACGCCTGACAGCAGCCGCTATTTCTACGCCGACGGATATGAGGAGAAGCTTGAAAAGGGTCTGCCGCAGAAGCAGTTGTCGAAAGAGTTTGTGAGACAGTGGCTCATTGAGCACGACTTCATGAACGAGCCGGGGCAGAAAATGCCTGAAATCACCGACGAATATGCCAACAGCGTGAGCGAGCGCTACATAGAACTGTATGAGCACATAACCGGTGAGAAATTTGACCGAACCATAGACGAGGGCGACATAGAGAAGCGGATAGAAAGCAACGTGAGCAACTATCTCGCATCGCACAAATAGCATTTGCCATACAAATTGCGCGATCGGTATAACTGGAAATATACCGATTGCGCATATTTCGTATTTACAGAAAAGCCCCTTTAAGGGGAATTTCCACGCGGCAACGCGCAATTTCCGCACACCGCAGCTCAAGAACAAAGGCCAACAATATGGTTTATCGACAAGAACAAATCAAACCCTATAACGAGAACGAAGAAAAAGGGGCACAGGTTGAAAGGATGTTCGACAACATTGCCCATTCCTACGATGAACTTAACCACCACCTGTCGTGGAACATCGACAAGATGTGGAGAAAAAGGGCATTGAAGAAAATTGCCGCATATAGCCCGCAAACTATTCTCGACATTGCAACCGGAACAGGCGACTTTGCAATATCGGCTGCCGAGATGATAAAGCCCAAAAAGATTGTCGGGGCCGACATAAGCACCAACATGCTCGAAATAGGAAAGGAAAAAGCGCGCCGGAAAGGACTTGAAAGCATTATATCGTTCTGCAAGGAAGACTGCATGCACCTGTCGTTCAGCGACAACACATTCGATGCAGTCACGGCAGCCTTCGGCATACGCAACTTTTCCGACCTCGACAAAGGACTGCGCGAAATGCACCGCATACTGCGCCCCGGCGGCCACCTGTGCATCGTTGAGCTCACTTCGCCGGTGAGTTTCCCCATGAAACAACTGTTCAGGGTCTACTCACACACATTCCTTCCGTTCTACGGCAAGCTGTTGTCGGGCGACAAAGCCGCCTACCAATATCTTACAGCCACAATCGAAGCCTTTCCGCAAGGCGAGAAAATGGTGGGGATATTAAAGAAAGCCGGTTTCTCAGAAGCCGAATTCACAAGATACACACTGGGCATTTGCACTATGTATTTTGCAACGAAATAACTTAACACCTAACTGCTTATGGACAAGTACGGATTAATTGGCTACCCATTGGGACATTCATTCTCGGTGAATTATTTCAACGAGAAATTCGCCAACGAAGGCATCGATGCCTGCTACATCAATTATGAAATACCGAGAATCGAAGACTTGACCGAGGTCTTGGCAGCCAACCCCGAGCTTCGCGGACTTAACGTCACGATTCCATACAAGCAAAAGGTTATAAGCTATGTCGATGCACTCAGCCCGGAAGCCCGGGCCATCGGGGCCGTGAACGTGATAAAGATAAGGCACGAAGGCAACAAGGCATTTCTGAAAGGCTACAACAGCGATGTCATAGGATTCACGCGCAGCATCGAACCAATGCTCGAGAAAATACACAAGAAAGCTTTGATTTTGGGCACGGGAGGCGCATCGAAAGCAATAAACTACGGATTGAAATCGCTGGGACTCGAAACACTGTTCGTGAGCCGCACAAAGAAAGAAGGGTGCATAACCTACGACGACGTGACGGCAGAAACGGTAAAGGAATACAACGTAATCGTAAACTGCACCCCCCTCGGCATGTATCCCAATGCCGAAACCTGTCCGCAACTGCCTTATGAGGCAATGGACAACCGCACCATTTTATACGACTTGATATACAATCCCGACGAAACCACTTTCATGAAGCGCGGAGCACAGTATGGTGCCAACACGAAAAACGGTCTTGAAATGCTGCTTCTGCAAGCATTCGCAAGCTGGGAATTTTGGAATGAAGATGAATAACTGACATAATAAGAACATTGATATGGAAAACTCAAACAGATACATGATGCGTGGTGTAAGCGCAGCCAAAGAAGACGTGCACAACGCAATAAAGAACATCGACAAGGGAATATTCCCCCAGGCATTCTGCAAGATCATCCCCGACATTCTCGGCGGCGACCCTGAATATTGCAACATCATGCATGCCGACGGTGCCGGCACGAAATCGTCGCTGGCCTATATGTACTGGAAAGAGACGGGCGATCTCAGCGTTTGGAAAGGCATTGCCCAAGATGCACTCGTGATGAACACCGACGACCTGTTGTGTGTGGGCGCGGTTGACAACATACTCGTGTCAAGCACCATCGGACGCAACAAAATGCTCGTTCCGGGCGAGGTGATTTCGGCTATAATAAACGGCACCGACGAACTGCTCGCCAACATGCGCGACATGGGAATAGGCATATATGCAACCGGAGGCGAAACCGCCGACGTGGGCGACCTCGCACGAACAATCATCGTCGACTCGACAGTGACATGCCGAATGCGCCGCAAGGACGTGATAAACAACGCCAACATACAGCCCGGCGACGTGATTGTGGGAATGGCATCATACGGCAAGGCCACCTACGAGAAGGTGTATAACGGAGGCATGGGAAGCAACGGACTCACAAGCGCACGCCACGACGTGTTTGCAAAATACCTCGCCGAGAAATACCCCGAGAGCTACGACCACGCCGTGCCGGAAGAACTGGTGTACAGCGGAAGCTACAAACTTACCGACAAAATAGAAGGTCTTGACGTGGATGCCGGCCAGCTCGTGCTGTCGCCCACGCGCACCTATGCACCGGTAATAAAGAAACTGCTCGACCTCATGCGCCCCGAAATACACGGAATGGTGCACTGCACGGGTGGCGCACAGACAAAAGTGCTGCATTTTGTGGGCGACAACTGCCGCGTAGTGAAAGACAACATGTTTGCCATTCCGCCACTGTTCAGAATAATTCAGGAACAAAGCAAGACCGACTGGAAAGAAATGTACAAAGTGTTCAACATGGGACACCGCATGGAAGTGTATGTAAGCCCCGAGCACGCAGAGAAAGTCATCGAGACAAGCAAGAGTTTCGGCATCGACGCGCAGATTGTAGGCCACATAGAAGAAGGCAAGAAATCGCTGCTTATAAAGTCGGAATACGGAGAGTTTGAATATTAATTGGCACACTTATACCTATATAGACTATACCGATGGCCGAACAAAACAACATCTTGGAGAAACTTGAAGGACTCGAAAGCCGCTACGAAGAAGTATCGACACTCATCACCGACCCTGAGGTTATATCCGACCAACAGCGTTTCGTGAAGCTCACCAAGGAATACAAAGACCTGAGCGACATCATGAACGCACGCAACCGCTACATAAAATGCATAAATGCCATAAAAGAGGCAAAAGACATTTTGGCAAGCGAAAGCGACCCCGACATGAGGGAAATGGCAAGAGAGGAGATTGCACTCAACGAGCAGCTGCAGCCCGCCATAGAGGAAGAAATAAAGATAGCCCTGATACCAAAAGACCCGGAAGACGCCAAGAACGTGCAGATGGAAATAAGGGCCGGAGCAGGCGGAGACGAAGCCGCACTGTTTGCCGGCGACCTCTTCAGCATGTACAAGAAATACTGTGACACGAAAGGATGGACACTGTCGGTAACAAGTGTCAGTCCGGGAGCCGTGGGAGGCTACAAGGAAATAGACTTCGCAGTGAGCGGCGACAATGTCTACGGAACTTTGAAATATGAGTCGGGAGTGCACCGCGTGCAAAGAGTTCCGGCAACAGAAACGCAAGGACGCATGCACACAAGCGCAGCAACAGTTGCAGTGTTGCCCGAAGCCGACAAGTTTGAAGTGAAGATAAACGAAGGCGACATAAAATGGGACACATTCAGAAGCAGCGGCGCTGGCGGACAGAACGTGAACAAAGTGGAATCGGGCGTGCGCCTGCGCTATCCGTGGAAGAATCCCAACACCGGCGAGACCGAGGAGATACTCATTGAATGTACTGAAACCCGCGACCAGCCCAAGAACAAGGAGCGGGCGTTGTCGAGACTGCGCACTTTCATATACGACAGAGAGCACCAGAAATACATCGACGACATTGCCAACCGCAGAAAGACACTGGTGTCAACGGGCGACCGAAGCGCAAAAATACGCACCTACAACTATCCGCAGGGACGTGTCACCGACCACCGCATTGGCTACACGACACACGACTTGCAGGGATTTATGGACGGCAACATACAAGACATGATCGATGCACTTACAGTTGCCGAGAATGCAGAAAGAATGAAAGAAACCGAACTATAAGATTATGAACAGAACAGAATTATTCAACCAAATAAAGACAAAGAGGACATTTCTTTGCGTTGGTCTTGACACCGACACAAGCAAAATACCAAGTTTCCTGAACGAAAGTGAAGACGCAATATTCACATTCAACAAAGCCATCATAGATGCCACCGCACCATATTGCGTGGCCTACAAGCCCAATCTGGCATTCTACGAGGCCTACGGCATTAAGGGAATGATTGCTTTCGACAAGACAGTAAAGTATCTGAAAGACAACTATCCCAACCATTTTGTCATAGCCGATGCCAAACGCGGCGACATTGGCAACACAAGCAAGATGTATGCACAGACATTCTTCGAGGAATACGACCTCGACGCACTTACCGTCGCACCCTACATGGGCGAAGACAGCGTGACACCGTTCTTGGGATATGACGGCAAATGGGTAATTCTGCTTGCCCTCACGAGCAACAAGGGAAGCCAGGATTTCCAGTTTACCGAAGACAGCGAGGGAAACCGCCTTTTTGAAAAAGTGCTGAAGAAATCGCAAGAATGGGGAAACTGCGACAACATGATGTATGTGGTGGGCGCAACACAAGGCCGGATGTTTGAGGACATACGCAAAATCGCACCCGAACACTTCCTGCTCGTACCGGGAGTGGGAGCACAGGGCGGATCGCTCGAAGAAGTATGCAAATATGGAATGAACAAGCAATGCGGTCTGCTTGTAAACAGTTCGCGCGGCATAATATATGCAAGCAACGGACACGACTTTGCAGAAGTGGCAGCAGCAAAGGCCAAAGAGCTCAGCGAGCAGATGGATGCCGAATTGAAAAAGTGCGGAATTTAATTTCCGCACTTGAAATATATAGCATTTTATCTGTGTTTCTGAATAT
Source organism: Acidaminococcaceae bacterium (assembly GCA_963609005.1). GTDB lineage: Bacteria > Bacteroidota > Bacteroidia > Bacteroidales > Bacteroidaceae > Prevotella. The sequence continues at coordinate 5,796 of CAVDJG010000033.1, read as the reverse complement.
AATTTCTTATTTTTGCAAAATTAACATATAAAGATTGCAACAAATGGAGTTCACAGCCGAACAAATAGCCAGCTTTATAGGTGGCAAAGTGGAAGGAAATCCACAAGCTGTTGTCCACACTTTCGCCAAAATAGAAGGAGGTGTAGACGGTGCTTTATCCTTTCTCTCCAATCCTAAATACACCCACTACATATATGACACCAAATCTTCTGTTGTCATTGTAAATGAAGACCTGGAACTTGAAAAGCAAGTTCCGGCCACAATAATAAGGGTGAAAAATGCCTACGAAAGCATTGCGAAGCTTTTGCAAATATACGAAGCCAGCAAGCCAAAAAAGAAAGGCATTTCGCCCAAATCCGACATCGCCGACGACGCAACAGTGGGCGACGACTGCTTTGTGGGGGCATTTGCCTGCATTGGCAACGGGGCGACCATTGGCAACAACTGCCAGATATACCAAAATGTGGTAATCGGCGACAATGTAAAAATAGGCGAAGGATGCATCATCTACCCGAATGTCACCATCTATCAGGGCTGCAAGATAGGCAACAATGTCACAATTCATGCAGGAACGGTAATCGGAGCCGACGGCTTCGGGTTTGCACCGAACACCGAAGGCTATGACAAGATTCCGCAAATAGGCATCGTGACAATTGAAGACAATGTTGAAATAGGTGCCAACACCTGCATCGACCGCTCGACAATGGGCAGCACGGTTATAAAGAAAGGCGTGAAACTGGACAACCTCATACAGATAGGCCATAATGTTGTAGTCGGCGAAAACACCGTCATGTCGGCCCAAGTGGGAGTTGCCGGAAGCACAAAAGTGGGTGCATGGTGCATGTTCGGCGGACAGGTGGGCCTTGCCGGCCACATAAATATCGGCGACAAGACATTCCTCGGCGCACAGTCGGGAGTGCCGGGAAGCCTAAAAGGCAACGAAACCCTGATTGGCACGCCCCCGATGCCGCCACGCAATTATTTCAAGTCGCAAGCAATATTCCGCCGCTTGCCTGACATGTACAGAGAATTGAATACCTTGAAAAAGGAATTGGAAGAACTGAAAAACAAATAGAACAAAAGATATGCTTAAGCAAAGGTCATTGAAAGGCAGCTTCTCGCTGTGTGGTAAAGGCTTGCACACTGGATTAAGCCTTACCGTGACATTCAATCCGGCACCTGAAAACACAGGCTACAAGATACAGCGCATCGATCTCGACAACATGCCAATAATCGATGCAATAGCTGAGAATGTGGTTGACACCCAACGCGGCACGGTGTTGGGCAAAGGCGACATACGCGTGTCAACCGTAGAGCACGGATTGGCAGCCTTGTATGCAATGGGAATAGACAACTGTCTCATTCAGGTGAACGGCCCCGAGTTTCCGATTCTTGACGGCAGTGCAATAATGTACGTGAACAAGATAAACGAAGTTGGAATCGAGGAACAGAATGCACCGAAGGACTGGTATATAATACGGCATAAAATAGAGGTGAAAGACGAAGAAAGCGGCTCGTGCATAACGATTCTTCCCGACGAGGAGTTCAGTTTGACGGCGATGTGCTCTTTCAATTCGAAGTTCATCAACAGTCAATTCGCCACACTTGACAACATGACCAATTTCGCGACAGAAATTGCTCGAGCCAGAACATTCGTATTTGTACGCGACATTGAGCCACTGTTAAAGGCCAACCTGATAAAGGGTGGCGACTTGGACAATGCTATCGTCATTTACGAACAGCAGACATCGCAGGAACGTCTCGACGTGTTGGCCGACATGCTGAAAGTTGAACACCGCGATGCTACCGAGCTGGGCTATCTGCAACACAAGCCTCTGGTGTGGGAAAACGAATGCACAAGACACAAGTTGCTCGACATCATCGGCGACATGGCCCTCATAGGCAAGCCCATTAAAGGCCGCATCATAGCCACACGTCCCGGACACACCGTCAACAACAAGTTTGCAAGACTAATGCGCCGGGAAATAAGGAAGCACGAAATACAGGCTCCGATATACGACCCCAACGAAGCACCTGTCATGGACAACATACGCATACGAGAACTGTTGCCGCACCGCTATCCCATGCAGTTGGTGGACAAAGTAATAGCCCTTGGAGCGACAAGCATCGTAGGCATAAAGAACATCACGAGCAACGAACCTTTCTTCGTGGGCCATTTCCCGCAGGAACCCGTCATGCCTGGCGTGCTGCAAATCGAGGCTATGGCACAATGCGGAGGTCTGCTTGTGCTGAACACCCTTGAAGAGCCGGAACGTTGGTCAACCTACTTTATGAAAATCGACGATGTGAAATTCAGGCAGAAGGTGGTTCCCGGCGACACTCTTATATTCAAGGTTGATTTGCTCGCTCCTGTAAGACATGGCGTATCGTCGATGAAAGGATATGTATTCGTAGGCGACCATGTAGTGTCGGAAGCCACATTTACAGCCCAAATAGTAAAGAACAAATAATATTCCGTATGAACCAAATAAGTCCATTAGCCTACATACACCCAGAAGCGAAACTTGGGGAAGACAACATCATAGGTCCGTTCTGTTTCATCGACAAAAATGTTGAGATTGGAAACGGCAATGTCATGCAAAACAGTGTAACGATAAATTCAGGGGCAAGAATAGGCGACAACAACGAGATATTTCCCGGCGCAAGCATATCGACAAAGCCCCAGGATTTGAAATACCGTGGCGAGGAGACTCTGTGCATAATCGGCAGCAACAACAGTATCAGGGAAAACGTGACTGTTTCGAAAGGCACGGCATCGAAAGGCCAGACTGTTGTAGGAAGCAACAACCTGCTCATGGAAAACATGCACGTTGCACACGACTGCGTATTAGGCAACGGACTGATAATAGGCAATTCCACGAAATTTGCAGGCGAGGTGACTGTGGACGATAATGCTATAGTGAGCGCTTCGGTTTTATGCCATCAGTTTTGCCATATTGGCGGATATGTAATGATTCAGGGCGGCAGCCGTTTCAGTCAGGACATTCCGCCGTATATCATCGCTGGAAAAGAACCCATAAGATATGCCGGGCTCAATCTCGTAGGGCTCAGAAGACGCGGCTTCTCAAACAGCCTCATCGACCATATCCACAACGCCTACCGTTTGTTGTATTCTAAAGGTGTAATTTCGGAAGGTATTCTTGAAATAAAGAAAAACCTCCAAATCACAAAAGAAATACAATATATCATCGATTTTGTCGAGTCGTCAAAACGCGGCATCATACGATGAATTTCGCCACGGCAATAGGCCGGAAACGAAAGTACAACTTTTCTTGATGAAAAACCTGTTTGTTATACTCGGCCCCACCGGCATCGGAAAAACTGACGCAAGCATAAAACTTGCCGAACATCTGAAAGTGCCGGTGATAAATGCCGACTCAAGACAAATATTTGCAGAAATCCCCATCGGCACAGCAGCTCCTTCACCGGAGCTGTTGCGCAGGGTGGAACATTATTTCGTAGGCAATCACCATATTGAGGATTATTATAGCGCATCATTGTATGAAAGGGATGTGATGACATTGCTTGATGCGCACTTCAAAGACCATGACAAAGCCCTCATGTGCGGTGGAAGCATGATGTATATAGATGCTGTTTGCGATGGGATTGACGACATCCCGACAGTCGATGACGAAACAAGACAAGTGATGAAATGCCGCTTGGAAAAGGAAGGGCTTCAAAGGCTTGTCGATGAACTCAAAATGCTTGATTATGCCCATTGGAACGTTGTAGACAAAAACAATCCACGCCGCGTGGTGCATGCTTTGGAAATATGCCACATGACTGGCAAGCCTTACTCGTCGTTCCTGAACAAGACAAAGACTCCAAGAAATTTCAATGTGGTAAAAATCGGACTGACCATGAACCGTGAGGAGCTTTACGACCGCATTAACCGAAGGGTTGACCAGATGATTGACAACGGACTTATTGAGGAAGCCCGAAAAGTATTCCCGAAAAAAGGACTTAACGCACTAAACACCGTGGGATACAAAGAATTGTTTGAGTATTTTGAGGGAAACTTTACATTAGACGAAGCTATTGAGAGAATAAAAGGAAGCACTAGAAAATATTGCCGCAAACAACTGACATGGTTTAAACGCGACAATCGAACACGATGGTTCTCGCCAAACGACATTGAAGGCATCTTGGAATATGCTGACAGTTTCAAATAAAGAGGCTTATTCCCTCTCTTTATATTTTGTAAGAACATAATATTAAAACCCATAAATATCCTTAGAAGATGAACAAGGTTAAAAACATATTAAGTTGGTGCATCAAGAAAACACGAGCTTTTTGGAAATGGTATAAAGGTTTGTACCAAAAACGGGCATGGTATGTAAAAACCCTCGTAGGCATTGCTTCTTGCTTTGTGGCATTTATTGTCTATCTGGGAATGGTTGACTGCAACTTTCTGTGGCTGTTTGGCAAATCGCCGGGTTTCTATACCATCATGCATCCCGAAACCGAAGAAGCATCTGAAATATACAGTGCCGACGGTGTGCTCATCGGCAAGTTCTTCAACGAGAACCGCACTCCCGTGAAATACAGCGATGTGAACCCAAGTTTTTGGAAAGCACTTATCGACACCGAGGACGAACGGTTTTACAAACATCACGGCATCGACTTCCCCGGACTCATTGGAGCCGCAAAGGATGCGCTCTTGCACCGTGGTGCCAGAGGAGCGTCGACAATTACCCAGCAATTGGCCAAAAACATGTTCAGGGTAAGAACCGACTACAGTACCGGTCTGTTAGGCTACATACCCGGAGTGCGCATGCTTATTATGAAAAGCAAGGAATGGATTATTGCCACAAAACTGGAAATAACCCACGACAAGAAAGAAATATTGACGATGTATGCCAACACCGTGGATTTCGGCTCAAATGCATTCGGCATCAAGACAGCAAGCAAGACATATTTCAACACTACCCCACGCGACTTGACCATAGAGCAAAGTGCGGTTCTCGTTGGTATGCTTAAAGCCACTACATACTACAACCCCATAGCCAACCCCAAGAACAGCCTAAGGCGAAGAAATGTAGTTTTGGGCAACATGGTGTCGCACGGCGACCTGCAACACGAAGCCTATGACTCACTGTGCCAAATAGCAATAAAGCTGAACTACAGTGTTGAAAGCAACTACGACGGCAAGGCTTTGTATTTCCGCAATGCCGTTTCTGACGAGTTGAAGAAATGGTGCGAGGACAACAAGTATGACCTGTACACTTCCGGACTGAAAATTTACACGACGTTAGACTCTCGTTTACAGAAATATGCCGAAGATGCTGCTATAAAGCAGATGAAGCAAGTGCAGAGAAATTTCAACAACCATTGGGCAAACCAAGAACCGTGGCAGGACGAGAACCATCAGGTAATACCTGGTTTCATAGAGAAGATTGCCCAGCGTCAACCTGAATACAAGAATCTTGTAGCAAGATTTCCGAACAATCCCGACTCAGTGACCTATTATCTCAACAAACCGCACAAGGTGAAGTTGTTTGACTATGAAAAGGGAACTATCGAGAAAGAGATGTCCACGATGGACTCCATACGCTATATGGTGCATTTCATGCACTGTGCATTTATTGCCATGGAACCGCAAACAGGCGCAGTGAAAGCTTGGGTGGGCGACATTGATTTCAAATCGTGGAAATATGACAAGGTGACTGCTATGCGTCAGCCTGGTTCTACGTTCAAGTTGTTTGTTTACACCGAAGCCATGAACCAAGGTCTCACACCATTCGACAAACGGCGCGACCAATATTTCAGTATGCA
>CAVDJG010000032.1:0-12619 GCA_963609005.1 Acidaminococcaceae bacterium | reverse complement strand
GATGAAACTTTCATTCCTCACCGACATAAGCCACGAACTGCGCACTCCGCTGGCTCTTGTAATATCGCCTATATGGAAACTTGCCGACGATGAAACCGACGACAAGAAGCGTTCGACGCTGCAACTTGTGTTGCGCAACGCCAACCGACTGCTCACACTGGTCAACCAGACGCTCGACTTGCGGAAAATAGAGACGAGAAGCATGGAACTTGAAGCCCAAAAGGCCGATATAGTGAAGTTTGTGTCAGACACGACGACCTCATTCGCGCAGTTGTCACAAAAGTCGGTCAGCTTTGCTTTCCACACCGATACCGACTCGATTACAATCCCGTTTGACAGCGACAAGATGTCGAAAGTGCTCAACAATCTTCTCTCCAACGCCGTGAAATTCACGCCATTGGGAGGAAAGGTTACTGTAAAAGTAAGGCTGAGAGACAATTATCTGGAACTGCCCATAAAGACAAAACAGGTTGTCGAAATATCAGTGGCCGACACAGGATGCGGCATAAGCGATGCCGACAAGCTGCACATATTCGACCGTTTCTACCAGGTGCACAACCACATGGACAATGTTTTCGGCGGAAGCGGACTCGGACTCAACATTGCCAAGGAATATGCCGTGATGCACGGAGGCAACATATCGGTAACAGACAACCTTGAAAACGACGGCAAAGGCACCGTCTTCACGGTGGCGCTACCGGTGGTTGACGATGAAACAGAGACTTCGCCTGCAAACGGCGATGCAACCATGGAAGCTGAAAGAAACGGTGGCGATGCCCTCGCAACAACTGCCGAGCAAAGCAAGCAGAACAGAAAACGTGAGGTGCTGGTTGTAGATGACAGCGAGGATTTCCTTTCGTTCATGTCGGAAATACTCTCCACGCAATACACCGTGCGCACCGCCACCAACGGCAAGGAGGCTTTGGAAGAAATAGCCAAGCACCGTCCCGATGCAATTCTGAGCGATGTTATGATGCCGGTAATGGACGGTAACGCGCTTTGCAAGGCAGTAAAGGAGAACCGCAAGACTTGCTCAATACCGTTCATAATGCTCACCGCACGCATTTCCACCGAGTGCAAGATTGAAGGATTCGGCTGCGGGGCCGACGAATACATAACAAAACCGTTCAATCTCGACTTGCTTAACATGCGCATATCAAAGCTCATCGAGTCGTGCTCACCAAACGGCACGAAGAAGACGATAGTGCCGACAATTACCGAAGAGCAGGTGGTTTCGGCCGACCAACAACTCATCGACCGTGCAACGGAATATGTGGAGAAGCGGCTGTCAGACCCAGATTTGTCGGTAGAAGCACTCAGCGAGGCTCTTGGCATGTCGCGCGTGAACATGTACAAGCGCATACTTTCGGTAACGGGAACCACGCCTTCGGAGTTCATACGCAACATTAGGCTGCGCCATGCCGAGCAGCTTCTGCGCGAAGGGTGCATGAACGTGAGCGAGGTGGCCTACAAAGTGGGCTTCAACCAACCGCGCAATTTCTCAAAATATTTCAAGGATTTCTATGGCATACTGCCTTCGGCACTAACAAAGAAAGAATGAACCGGCATCAGACATGAACGCCCGACATGCACAAACTAATTGAAACAATAATTCACAACATAAAACAAAAACCAAAATGAAGAAAACCAAAATCATGCTATCAACATGCCTTCTGCTTGGGGCATCGGCCTCATTCGCATCGGGCTACACCGACACTGGAAGGGGCATAACACTCAACGTGAAGAACGCAGGGGCCAACGGCGCACGCATTGTAAGCCTCGAAGTGATGAACGACAACATCATACGCGTGCGGGCCACACGCGATGAGGCTTTCACCGACAAGAAAAGTCTGATGATAGTAGAGCAAAACGCGCGCCCGAAATACACCGTTAGCGAGAAAAAGGGTGTGATAACGCTGAAAGCAAAAAATGTGAGCGCAACGATAAACGAGGCCACTGGGCACATCGCCTTCTATGACGCAAAGGGCAAACTCCTGCTCAACGAGACGCGCGACGGAATGACCTTCAAGCCCTATGTAGTGCCCACGAGCGACATAGGCAATGGCACACTCACCGATGCACAGCGTCGCGGATGGTCGTGGAACGCCACATTCGACAGTCCTGCCGACGAAGCTTTCTACGGACTGGGCCAACACCAGGCCGACGAGTGGAACTACAAAGGCAAGAACGAAGAGTTGTTCCAGTATAACACCAAGATTTCTGTGCCTTTTGTCGTATCAAACAAAAACTACGGACTGTTGTGGGATTCTTACTCACTGTGCCGTTGGGGCAACCCGAATGCTTACAGACAGCTGGGCGAAGAATTCACCTTATATAATAAAGACGGCAAAAAAGGCTGCCTGACCGGAACATACACGCAGGCCGACGGCAAGCGTCTGCAACGCGACGAAGACTCTATCTACTACGAGAACAGTGCCGAGGTGAATCGCCTTCCGAAAGAGATCAACCTTATTGGGGCGAATGTTGTATACGAAGGCGAGATTGAACCGCGCGAGACAAGCAATTTCCATTTCATCCTGTATTATGCCGGCTACACCAAAGTTTTTGTGGATGGCAAGGAGGTTGTGCCCGAACGTTGGCGCAAAGCATGGAACCCCAACAGCCACAAATTCGCTGTGCGGCTTGAGAAGGGCAAGCGCGTGCCAATAAGAATAGAGTGGCAACCCGACGGCGACGTGTCGTATTGCGGACTGCGTGTTGCGGTGCCCACAACCGATGCCGAACAGAACCGCATAAGCATATGGAGCGAAATGAGCCGCGACATGGACTACTATTTCATAGCAGGCCAAAACATTGACGGCGTGATTTCAGGCTACCGCACGCTCACCGGCAAGGCACAAATCATGCCGAAATGGGCCATGGGCTTCTGGCAGAGCCGCGAACGCTACCGCACATCCGACGAGATAGTGCAGACACTCGGTGAGTTCCGCAAACGGCACATACCCGTTGACAACATTGTGCAGGACTGGAACTACTGGAAAGATGACCAATGGGGAAGCCATGTGTTTGACGACACACGCTACCCCGACCCGCAGGCAATGCTCGACAAGGTGCATGAAATGCACGGACGCTTTATGATTTCGGTGTGGCCCAAGTTCTACCACAACACCGACAACTACAAGGAACTCGCGTCAAAGGGTTGGATGTACACGCAGGCCGTGAAAGACTCCCTGCGCGACTGGGTAGGCCCCGGCTATGTGGCAGGCTTCTACGATGCCTATTCGGCCGGTGCACGCAAGATGTTCTGGCGTCAGATGAACGACAACCTGTTCACAAAATACAACAAAGGCATAGATGCCTGGTGGATGGACGCCTCAGAACCCAACGTGCGCGACTGCACGCCCATAGGCTACCGCAAGGCACTCTGCGGCCCGACGGCACTAGGTTCGAGCACCGAATATTTCAACGCCTACTCCATTGTAAATGCCGATGCCATATACAACGGGCAGCGCAGCGTTGACAACAACAAGCGCGTGTTCCTGCTCACACGCAGCGGTTTCGCCGGACTTCAGCGTTACAGCACCGCCTCATGGAGCGGCGACATAGGCACACGGTGGGAAGATATGCGCGCACAAATGACTGCCGGACTCAACTACTCGATGTCGGGCATACCGTTTTGGGGCATGGATCAGGGCGGATTCTCGGTGGAAAGCCGCTTCGAGAAAGCCCAGGGCCTGTATGACCGAACCGGAGAAGAGAACGAAGACCTTAAAGAATGGCGCGAAATGCAGACGCGTTGGAACCAGTTCGGCTGCTTTGTGCCACTCTACCGCACCCACGGCCAATGGCCGCTGCGCGAGGTTTGGAACATAGCACCCGAGAGTCATCCGTGCTACAAGTCGATTGTCTACTACGACAAACTGCGCTACCGCATGATGCCTTACCTTTACAGCATAGCTGCATGGGCCAACCTGAAAGACTACACGCTCATGCGCGGATTGGTTATGGACTTCGCTTCCGACACGAAGGTAAACAACATTGGCGACCAATGGATGTTCGGTCCTGCATTTATGGCATGTCCCGTGGGCTACTACAAGGCACGCTCACGCGAAGTCTACCTGCCCAAACAATGCGGTTGGTATGACCTTTACACTGGCAAGCACTTCGCCGGCGGACAGACAATAGTGGCCGACGCACCATACGAGAAGATGCCCGTGTTTGTGCGTGAGGGCGCTATCGTGCCGTTCGGTCCTGAAATAGAATGGAGCGACGAGAAACCGGCCGAAACAATAAACCTTTATGTGTACACCGGAAAGGATGCCGAATTCCTGTTGTATGAAGACGAAGGCACAAACTACAACTACGAGAAAGGCAAATGCTCAACCATCAACATCAGCTACAACGAAGCCTCGAAGACAATAACCTTTGGTAAGCGCAGCGGTGAGTTTGACGGAATGCTGAAGCAACGCCGATTCAACATTGTAGTCGTGTCGCCCACACACAGCCAGAAACTTGACTTCGACGGGGCACAAGGCAAACTCGTGACCTATAACGGCAACGAAACAAAGGTGAAACTCTAAACCTTTGCAGCTCAGACAAGAGCTTTCAGTCATGCGGAGAAAGCCCGGCGGCCATCGTTGCGCATATGGAACACGCGCATGCACCGCATGCGGCATGCATGCACACCATACGCGGTGCGCCTGTATTCCACGCGCCCAACGGCGGCCAAGGGGCTTTCTGCACATGACCAAATCACAATGAAACAGACACAGAATACACTATCTGCAAGAACCTACACAACATGAAGAAAATCATAACGCTCATAATTGCGGCCATAATGTCGTTGCAGGCCAATGCCGAAGTGCGCAAGAACTTCGACGAGAACTGGCGTTTTGCCCTCGGCGACTCTGCACAGATGGCAATGGCCGACTATGACGACACGTCGTGGCGACTGCTCGACCTGCCGCACGACTGGGCCGTGGAAGGCGACTTTCTCGACTCCAACCCGTCGGGAGCCAGCGGCGGAGCCTTGCCCGGAGGCGTGGGATGGTACAGGAAGCACTTGCACATCGACCGCATAAAAGACAACACAACCCGGTGGTTTATCGATTTCGACGGGGTTTACATGAACTCCACGGTGTATATCAACGGCAAGAAAATAGGCACGCGCCCCTACGGATACAGCAGTTTCAGATATGAACTCACGCCGTGGCTCAACAACGACGGCGACAATGTAATTGCCGTGCGTGTGGACAACAGCGACCAGCCCAACAGCCGATGGTATAGCGGTTGCGGCATTTACCGCCATGTTTGGATTACACAAGCCGCACCTGTTGCCGTGGCACATTGGGGCACGTATGTGCATCCCACGGTGCTTTCAAACGGGCAGGCACGTTTCAAGGTTGACGTAACGCTCGAGAATGCCACTGCAAAGAACGTGCGCGCAAAGGTGAAGAACACCGTATTCGACCAGACAATGAAGAAAGTGGCCTCTTCGGAAAGCACCGTCACACTGAAAGCGCAGTCGTGCGCAAACTACAAGGCAGAAAGCGACGGCATAAAGAAACTGACGGTGAACACGCAGACATTCACCATGCACGACCCCAAATTGTGGACTTTGGATTCACCTTACATCTATACTGTGCAGACAGACATCATTGTAGGTGGAAACGTGGTGGACACTTATGTCACGAAAACGGGTGTGCGCACCTTCCTGTTCAGTCCGTCAACGGGGTTCTCGCTCAACGGAAAGCCCATGAAAATAAACGGCGTGTGCCAGCACCACGACTTCGGATGCCTCGGTGCGGCACTGTCTGAAGACGCTCTCTACCGCCAACTGCGCATGCTGAAAGACATGGGAGCCAATGCAGTGAGGTGCTCACACAATCCTCCTGCCCCCGAACTTCTGGAGATGTGCGACACCATGGGGCTTATTGTCATGGACGAATCGTTTGACATGTGGCGCAAGAAAAAGACACAGAACGACTACGCCCGCTATTTCAACAAGTGGTATGAGCGCGACCTTTCCGACCTTGTGCGCCGCGACCGCAACCACCCAAGCATTCTGATGTGGAGCATTGGCAACGAGGTTCTGGAACAGTGGTCGCACGCCGATGCCGACACTTTGTCGCTCGAGCAGGCCAACCTGCTGCTGAATTTCGGGCACGATGCATCGACATTGGCCAAAGACGGGCACTTGAGCGTAAACTCCGCACTCACGCGCCAACTTTCTGACATCGTGAAAAGTCTTGATCCTTCGCGGCCGGTAACGGCCGGATGCAACGAGCCCGACCCCAACAACCACCTTTACAAAAGCGAGGCTCTGGACATCATAGGCTTCAACTACCACCACCAGTACATAAAGGATGTGCCGAAAAATTTCCCCGGCAAACCATTCATAATGACCGAAAGCGTGTCGGCACTGCAAACACGCGGTTTCTACAAGATGCCGAGCGACTCGGTGACAGAGGCTCCCGACGCATGGTGGAAGCCATATACCGACCCCAGCTACCAGTGCAGTGCCTACGACAACTGCCATGTGCCATGGGGATCGACACACGAGGCCACATGGGATGTGGTGAAACACACGCCATGGTGCTCGGGTCAATTCATATGGACGGGATGGGACTATATTGGCGAACCTACGCCCTACCCTTACCCGGCACATTCGAGTTATTTCGGAATAATCGACCTCGCAGGATTTCCGAAAGACGTGTACTACATGTACCAAAGCGAATGGAGCAACAAGACTGTGCTTCACCTGTTTCCGCACTGGAACTGGCTGAAAGGCCAGGACATCGACCTCTGGTGCTACTACAACAACGCCGACGAGGTGGAGCTTTTCATAAACGGACGCAGCCAGGGCGTGCGCCGCAAAGCCGACAGCCACCAATATCATGTCATGTGGCGCGTGAAGTTTGAGCCGGGTGTGGTGAAAGCAGTGTCAAGACGTGCAGGCAAAGTAGTGGCCACACAGACTATACGCACGGCAGGAGCGCCCTACGCCATCAGGCTCACACCCGACCGCAAGAGTATTCAGGCCGACGGCCGAAGCCTTGTGTTTGTAACTGTCGAGGTGGTTGACCGTGACGGCAACCTGTGTCCCAATGCCATGAACGAGATATTCTTCTCGGTTGATGGGCAGGCACGCATCGAAGGCGTTGACAACGGTTTCCAGGCATCGCTCGAAAGGTTCAAGGCCAACAACCGGCGAGCTTTCTACGGCAAATGCCTCGTTGTGCTTAGAGCCGGAAAGGATGCCGGGAAGGCTACGCTCACAGCGCGGGGCTTCGACCTGAAAGAGGCCAAGACGATCGTTGACCTCAAGCCATGCAATAAAGAATGAAACCTAAAAAACAATAATACAACAATATGAAACCATTTGTTTTAACATCAACTTTGCTGATTGCCTGCGCAACGGCAATGATGGCACAAACCCAAACCCCGGTTTACCTCGACCCGAACGCGCCGTTGGAAGAACGGGTGCACGACGCTTTGTCGCGCATGACAACCCACGAGAAAGTGGCTATACTGCATGCACAAAGCAAATTTTCATCGGCAGGCGTGCCGCGTCTGGGCATCAGACAACTGATGATGAGCGACGGACCTCACGGAGTGCGTGCCGAGGTGGACTGGAATTCATGGAACACCGCCAACTGGACAAATGACTCCATCGTGGCGTTTCCCTCACTCACCTGCCTCGCCGCAACATGGAACCGCAACCTAAGCGCGACATACGGTAATGCCGTAAGCGAGGAATTTGCCTTCCGTGGCAAGGATGTCTTGCTCGGTCCAGGCACCACAATATGCCGCGTGCCACTCAACGGACGCAGTTTTGAATACATGGGCGAAGACCCTTATCTCGCCGGCGAAATGGCCGTGCCCTACATAAAGGCGGCACAACACAACGGCGTGGCATGCTGTCTGAAGCATTTCGCCCTCAACAATCAGGAGATAGACCGGTTTACGGTGAATGTGAATGTAGGCGAGCGTGCGTTCCGCGAAATCTATATGCCGGCATTCAAGAAATGTGTACAGGAAGCCGGGCTGTGGTCGATAATGGGCTCCTACCCTCTATGGAACGGCGAACACCTTTGCCACAACGACTCGCTCTTGAACAAGGTGCTGAAAAAGGAATGGGGTTTTGACGGCTGCGTGATAAGCGACTGGGGCGGAACCCACGACACTTGGCAGGCTGCAATGAACGGCCTTGACATTGAAATGGGCACCGATACAAACGGAAAGACAGAAGACCACAGCAACGGCTACAACAACTACCGCCTTGCCGACCCGTTTGAAAAACTCATAAACGAAGGCAAAATTCCGATGAGCGTGCTCGACGAAAAGGCAGGACGCGTGCTCAGACTGATTTTCCGCACGGCCATGAATCCCGACAAAGCAGTGGGTTCGCAATGTTCGGAAGCGCACTATGACGCTTGCCGGGAAATAGGCGAAGAAGGCATCGTGCTGCTTAAAAACCAGCAAAACATATTGCCGCTGCGCCCCGACAAATACCGCAAAATACTTGTCGTAGGCGACAACGCAACACGCAACATGAGCGAAGGCGGTGGCTCGTCGGAGCTCAAGACGAAGCATGACGTATCGCCTCTTGAAGGTTTGAAGGCCATTTATGGCGACAAAATAGAATATGCCCAGGGATATTATGCAGGCAGACCGCTTTATGACGCAGTCGATCCAATTGACGACACAAAGCAGGCCGAACTGAAAAAAGAAGCTCTTGAAAAGGCAAAAAATGCCGATCTGATAATTTTCATCGGTGGTTTGAACAAGAACTGGAAACAAGACTGCGAGGACGGCGACCGCGAATCGTATGACCTTTCTTACGGCCAGAACGAACTTATAAGCGAGTTGTCGAAAATACAGAAGAACATTGTCGTGGTGACATTCGGCGGCAATGCTTTCGCCACACCTTGGATTAACAACGTCAAGGCTATGATGCACTGCTGGTATCTCGGTTCGATGTCGGGCGTGACACTCGCCGAAACAATCTCCGGAAAGATTAACCCAAGCGGTAAACTGCCCGTGACTTTCGCAAAAAAGCAGAACGACTATCCATGCTTCAGCTTTGGAAAACGCGGCTATCCCGGCATAGACAAGCAGGTGTATTACGACGAAGGCATATTCGTTGGCTACCGTTGGTTCAACACCAAGAACATACAGCCTCAATTCCCGTTCGGATACGGACTGAGCTACACCACATTTAAATATGGCAAGCCACAGCTTTCCTGCAAACAAATGACAAAAGACGGAAAGATAACCATATCAGTGCCTGTGACAAACACCGGTAAAGTGGCAGGAAAAGAAGTGGTGGAACTGTTCATTGGCGAGGACAAATGTGTGGAAGAACGGCCTAAGAAGGAACTGAAGAATTTCGCCAAAATCAGTCTTGAACCAGGTGAAACCAAGACCGTGAGCTTTGACATAACATGCAGCGACCTTGAATATTGGTCGACAAAGACACACGGCTTTACCGCAACTCCCGGCCGTTTCTTCGCCTATGTATGCGCGAGCGAAACCGATGTGCGCGGAACTGCCGAGTTTGAATTGAAATAACTGCGCTACTGCCGGGCAACACTTTGCCCGCAGACATGCGCTGAAAAAGAAGGGCTGGCTTCATTTTGGTTGAAGCCAGCCCTTGTTGTTGCCTTACAGAGAATCCCTGCAAGATAGCCGCAAGGATCAATAATTCTCGGCCTTGATTTCGAAATAGCTCTTCGGATGCTTGCACACCGGACACACCTCGGGAGCTTTCTTGCCCACAACAATATGTCCGCAGTTGCGGCATTGCCATATGCAGTCGCCGTCACGAGAGAACACTATGCCCTCCTCTATGTTCTTCAACAGGCGGCGGTAACGCTCCTCGTGGTGCTTTTCTATTTCAGCCACGCCACGCATTGCAGCGGCAATCTGGGGGAAACCCTCTTCCTCGGCCTCCTCAGCCATATGCACATACATGTCAGTCCATTCATAATTCTCGCCTTCGGCAGCCGCACGCAAGTTTGATATAGTGTCCTTCACGGCACCGCCTTCAAGAAGTTTGAACCACATCTTGGCGTGTTCCTTCTCGTTTTGCGCTGTTTCTTCAAACAGGGCAGCAATCTGCTCATATCCCTCCTTGCGCGCTTTCGACGCAAAGTAAGTGTATTTGTTACGTGCCTGAGATTCTCCAGCAAATGCCTCCATGAGGTTTTTCTCTGTTTTTGTTCCTTTGAGTTCTTTCATATTCATAATGTTTTATAAGGTTATGCTAACTTGTTTTATAATGCTTTCTCACTTGTGTGCAGTTGCATTACGCAACATGCTAAATCAAATATGGCATTGAGCGAAACACATTTACGGCATGTTGCCACCCCGATGCACATCTGATTACGGTTGCAAAGGTAGTAAAAGCTTTCGTAAATAAAGTATTTAAAATTGTAATTATTTCAATTTTAGGTTTTATTTGCATTTTGCTGTGAATTATACGACACCTTTCTTGCAGATTTTTTACATACACATTTCTTGTTGAAAGAAAAAAAATATGTAATTTTGCAATACACTATACGGATTATAATTTTAACGTTTTAGCATATGCTTACACTTAAACTCATCAGTGAGGAAACTGAACGCGTTGTCAAAGGCTTGAAGAAAAAGCATTTTGAGAACGCAGAAGAAGCAGTCAACAAGGTACTTGAAATTGACAAACGCCGCCGTGAAGCGCAACAGAAACTCGACAGCAACCTTTCGGAGGTAAAGAAGTTGTCGTCACAAATAGGCATGCTTATGAAGCAAGGTGCCAAAGACGAAGCCGAGAAAATAAAGGCAAATGTAGCCAAACTCAAGGAAAGCAACAAAGAACTCGAAGAGAACGAGGCCAATGCGAAGAAAGAATTGGATGCTCTTCTCTGCACCATACCTAACATTCCCAACGACGATGTGCCCGAGGGAAAAGATGCCAGCGACAACATCGTGGTAAAAGAAGGCGGGCATATACCCGAGCTGCCCGAGGATGCATTGTGTCATTGGGACTTGTGCAAGAAATACAATCTCATCGATTTCGACCTGGGTGTAAAGATTACGGGAGCAGGTTTCCCTGTATATATAGGTAAGATGGCCCGTTTCCAACGTGCGCTTGAAGCATTCTTCTTGGAAGAAGCGCGCAAAAGCGGGTATTTGGAGATACAGCCTCCGTATGTCGTGAACGAGGCTTCTGGATATGGTACAGGCCAATTGCCCGACAAAGAAGCCCAGATGTACCAGTGCCAGCTCGACAACCTTTATCTCATCCCGACGGCCGAAGTGCCCGTGACGAACATTTTCAGAGACGAGATTCTCGACGAGAAGGTGCTTCCTATCAAGCGATGCGCATATTCTGCATGCTTCAGAAGAGAGGCCGGGTCTTACGGAAAAGACGTGCGCGGCCTTAACCGCCTGCACCAGTTCGACAAAGTGGAGCTTGTGCGCATCGACAAACCCGAGCATTCCTACGAGTCGCTCAACGAAATGTTGGACCACGTTGAGGGCTTGTGCAAGAAGCTGGAACTGCCCTACCACATTCTAAGACTTTGTGGCGGCGACATGAGTTTCACATCTGCAATATGCTACGACTTCGAGGTTTGGAGCGCAGCACAGAAGAGATGGCTCGAAGTTTCGTCGGTTTCCAACTTTGAAAGCTACCAGGCCAACCGCCTGCACTGCCGTTACAGAAACGCCGAAACGAAGAAGATAGAATTGTGCCACACCCTCAACGGTTCAGCATTGGCACTTCCGCGCATCGTTGCGGCTATCATTGAAAACAACCAAACCCCCGAGGGAATAAGAGTTCCGAAAGCCCTTGTGCCCTATTGTGGATTTGAAATGCTCGACGACAAGAACTTCTAAGAAGACTATATCATGGGTGTTTGGCGACAAAAGTCGCCAGACACCCATTTTAAATTCTATGCCTTTACCGTTCTGCCTTACCTGAATCAGCCAAACTACAAGCAACAAAATACATAACACCATGAATAAAATAGTGAGAAAAGAACGCTTTTCTG
The DNA here is from genome assembly GCA_963609005.1 of Acidaminococcaceae bacterium. Classification (GTDB taxonomy): domain Bacteria; phylum Bacteroidota; class Bacteroidia; order Bacteroidales; family Bacteroidaceae; genus Prevotella. The sequence continues at coordinate 623 of CAVDJG010000032.1, read as the reverse complement.
AGAAAGTGTTTCTATTTGAAATAGAAGCGCCACTTATTGCCCGAAGCAGAAAAGCAGGCAACTTTGTCATAATAAGAATAGGACGCAATGGCGAGAGAATACCGCTCACGATTGCCGATGCCGACACAAAGAAAGGGACAATCACACTTGTCGTGCAAAACGTAGGCCTTTCCTCGTGCAAACTATGCTCAATGAACGTCGGCGACTACATAACCGATGTGGTAGGCCCGTTGGGAAATCCCACCGACATAAAGAACTACGGAACTGTCGTATGTGCCGGAGGCGGTGTCGGAATAGCCCCGATGTTGCCCATCGTAAGAGCATTGAAGGCAGCTGGAAACAGGGTGCTTTCTGTCATAGCAGGCCGCAACAAAGACCTTGTAATTCTTGAAGACGAGGTAAGGGAGAGCAGCGACGAGCTCATTATTATGACCGATGACGGCTCGTATGGCGAAAAAGGCGTGGTGACAATAGGCATTGAGAAATACATAAACCAGGAACACATCGACAAAGTATTTGCCATTGGCCCTCCAATCATGATGAAGTTCTGCTGCATGCTTACCCAAAAACACAACATTCCTACCGACGTGTCACTCAATACTATCATGGTTGACGGAACGGGA
>CAVDJG010000031.1:0-12644 GCA_963609005.1 Acidaminococcaceae bacterium | reverse complement strand
AATGTCAGGATAGTCCAACGGTTGTTTGGTATACCTCATATATAAAAAGCAAAAGCCCCACCCTGGTTCGCTGGTCTTCGGGAAGCGTGGTGGGAACTGTCGCTGCAAAGATACAATAATTTATTGGAACCACCATTTTTTTTCTGGGTTTAGTCAATATTGCATACAAAAATCTTGCTTTGAGGCGAGATTGTCTGGATTGGAGCTGCAATTCATTGATTTACATGCCCTAAACATTACGGATGGTTAGGGCCCGATTTGAGATTGCTGATGTCAACATTGTCTCGTTTGGATGCTTTCATTTTTCGTGTTCGTCGTTATGGTTATACTGACTTGCACCGAAAGTAAGCCTTTGTTGTTTTGCAAAGAAGCCTTCTTTTCATTCCAAGTAAGCCTTCTTTGCAACACGAAGAAGCCTTGCTTGCCGATAGACCCAAATCGGGCGACTATGCATGATTTTGCTTTACACGTTTCTTATTGTTTTACTTGAATGCTTTACAATACGTTGCAAACCGGTGTGCGAATGGCGCATCATTGGTTGTGCTGAACTTTCAGTCCATCCTTGTTTGCCGATGCATTACCCAGGGTTACGCATCACGGCTCCGCCGCGCTGCTCACCCTGGGCTGTTATGTTGCGCCCTTGCAGGGCTTGTGCACCAAAACCGCAGCGCCCGGCTTTTTACTGTGTTTCGTCGATTTTGCAAGCAAGAACTCGCTTCTATAAATGCTTTTGCACATTATTTCCTAAACTTGCACTTGCTTGTTGGCTTCATGTGGCAAGCAAAAAATGTATATCTTCTGCCATTTTATTCCTCTTCTTTCTTTTTTTAAGAAAAATAATTATACTTTTGCGATTGGATAGATCAGTTTACTGTGTGTAAGCGCACTACACTGACGCTTCCAAGCCTCAGCACACGCCGGGCCTTTTGTGGTTTCAAGCCTATACAGAAGGAGGAAGGGGTGGGTAAAGAGGCGCGACATAATGAAGGCGTTTACTTGACGCTCTGTTCATGACTATCTGAAACTTCGCAACTTTCACTATCCTGTCACGAACTTAGCAACGGTAGATGTTTACGGGTGTGATTGTGTCACAGCCAATGGAGTATTGATACCTATAACCAAAATAGGTAGAATTACTCCATGTGGCAGCATATCATATCGGCGTGGGCTCTAACGTTGTCTGTTCAGCAGGATAAGGCAATGCGAAGGCCTCAGATAGTGGAACAGACAGCAGGTGTGTTCCCACGCTTTTTTTATGCCTGCTACTACCAACTTGAATGAAAATGGCCTGACACGGGAACTTGGGCTGCAAAACTACTGATGCCAAGTGCCTAAGATGAAAACTGCCTTACTGAAAACAATTGCTTCGCTTGCCGTTCTGATGGGCATTGCCTGCCTGTTGGCTGCATGCAGCAGCAAGGAGGATTCCATGCGCGAGATGGAAACGCTCTCCGCCGACATGAACCTGCATTCCGCCGGATACACCGAAGGGCAGTGGGAGGAGGCTCTTGACAAATACCGTAGACTTTCGGAGAAACTGGACGCCGAAGATCTTTCTTCGGATGAGTTGCAGAGGATAGGCAAAGCCAAAGGCATCATTGCCGGCTGCATAGCCAAACAGGCGGCCAAGGAAGCCGGGGCAACGCTGCGCGACGCTCTCGACGAGGCGTCGGGATTTATCGACGGCTTTTTGAATGGTGCCGTATCGGGAGAAAACGATTGACAAAAACACAGAAAACACTTGACAATGGGAATTTTAATACGCACAACAGAATACATCGAGTATGGCATACTGATAGCCGTGGTGCTGTCGGCGGCAGAACTCGTGTGCATCGCTCTCGCCAACGGGGGCAAGAAACTCAATCCGCTGGCTTATGTCGTGGCTCTGGCGCTCTGCGCCCTGCTCACGTTCCAGATGAGCCGTCTTGTAGGAGCATTCTATGTGAACAGTGCCGTCGGCGACGTGCAGAGCGTCGTGGGCATGTTCTCGCAGACTGCCGCCGACATGATAGGCCATGCCACAAAGTTCACCACCAAGGAAATAGGTTGGTTCGTATTCCGGCGCTGCCTGTGGTCGGCGTTGTTCATGGCGGTGGCCGGTTTCCTTATATTCATCACGATGGAGAAGCCCGTGAGACACTCAAACGAGAGGCCGCGCGGCGCGAGGGTGGGAAGGCGCACCGGATCGACATCATACAGAAGACGCAGATAAAAAAACACAAAAAAACACATTATATAATATGGCAACAATTGACACCAACCACATCCTTGTGGGACTTGGAGGAACGGGTGGAAAGATTCTCCGTGCCTTCAAAATGCGAATGTTCGAAGAGTTTCCCAACAAAGCAGAAAGAGAAAAGCTGCCCGTGGCCTTGCTCTACGTCGACTCCACGCGCGAGATGATGGGCATTGGCCGTCAGGACATGGACGTGATGGGACAGGACGCGAGCTTCGGCGAAAACGAATTCCTTTTCATCAAAGGCTGCGACGTGCCCGATTTGCTCGACAACGTGGGCGCTCACCCCGAGCTAAAAGGCATCGTAGACAATGTGAGCGCCGTGCGCACGGCCATAGGCAACCTTGGCGAGGCGGCCGGACAGATGCGCCGCGCCGGACGTCTGCTCTTTGCCGTGAATGCGGCCAAGTATGTGGCAGCGCTCAAAAACTGCTTTGCCAAGTGCAACGAGCGGTCGCACAACAACTCCAAGCAGATACACATCTTTGCCGGACTGAGTGGCGGAACCGGTTCGGGGTCTATCATCGACGCCATCGTGCAGACGCGAAACATTCCGGGCTGGAGTGATGCCAAGATCAATGTGTATGCCATGATTCCCGAGCAAGACCTGCCCAAGCCCGACATGGACAAGGGGCGCTACTACGAAAACGGCTATGCTGCCCTCCGGGAGCTCAATGCCTTGCAGAGCGCACGCTTCAAGCCCTGCGACGTGCTCTCCAACGGCGCGCCTCTCAATGTTTTCAGTGAACGCATCAAGGGAGTGGCAAACGGCATCACTGTGTACAGCAACGTGAATGCCAACGGACAACTTGTAGACTCCTTTGAAGAGCTGCCCAAACTCGTGAGCGACTACGTCTACTCCTTCGTGTTCCTCATCAGTCCTAAAAAAAAGGAATGTGAGGATGTTATCCGTGCATTTAATTTCGAGAATATGGACTCATTCGCGTTTGAACACGACGAGTGCGAATTGCCCAAAGAAGGGGTGTTGACGCAAGAGATGCCCATTGTCCGTACAAAGAAACTGAATTCCTTTGGCGTGAAACGCGTGATTTATCCCGAATTGCGCGTGCTCAAGCACATGACCTACACCGTGGGCAAAAGCGTGCTCTATCAGTTCCGCTACAACAACTGGCGCAGCAACTTGGGATTCATCGACGAAGAAGTGAACTTCGACTACCGCGCCGAATACCTCAAGCCCGAAACCTTGAACCGATGGATGCTCGACGAGGCTCACCTGACGCTCGAAGAGGAGGTGATTACCACAAAAGACGGTGCTGCTTTCGACCTGTTCTCGAAAGACTGGAAGGGCCGCGTAAACGACTTCGTAGACTTCTGCAGCAGCTATGAAAATCCGCTGTCAGAACTGTCGCGGCAGATGAACGCCATGTATGAAGATGACTTTCGCGAAGGGGGTGTGCTCAACTATTACAAGACCAAGTTGCGCTCGCTCCCCCAGATAGCCTTGAAAATACGCGACAAAATTGAGAAAGAGCTCTTTGGCAAATGGCGCGACGGGCAAATATCCATCGTCGAACTCAACCGCATTGGCGAACTGCTCGCCAGCTATGTGGCCGACGATTTGAAGAAGAATCTCGATGCCTCGCTCAACGACAACAAAGAGAAACTCAAAGAATCGGACGACGTGCTCTCCGACATCACCAAAGAGTGGGCCGACGTGGGCTTCTTTGGAAAATACGTGACGAAGAAGAAGACCGACCTCTATGCCAAGTATGCCGACGAACTCGTCTACAATATGGAGTTAGGAACCCGCATTGTCGGACTGGAGTTTGCCCGCAACCTCTCCTCCGAACTGCAGCGCGCAATAGGCGGCATGAGCGACGACATCAGCAAGTTCAGCAAGCTGCTCAGCGACTGCATCGACGAAACAAACCGACTCATCACAGCTCAGCAGAAGATAAACAAAGGGCTTGAAGACATGAGTGGCTCGGTGATCGAAGTGAGCGAGGAGAGCCGCATGGAACAATACGAGAAGGACATTTGCATCAACAAAGACGGCATGCAGAACATCTGCCGCCAACTGCGTGAGGAAATCCTCCCCGACACCGAATTCAAAAACTTCGGCGACCTGTTGACCCGCATCAGCGAGAGGACCATCAAGCATGCCTTCGACGTCCGTCTGTCCGAAATCATCAAGGCAAAGCATGCCGACCTTCCCAACACGGCCACCAAAGTGCTGGGACTGAACATTCTCACGCAGTTGCAGCAGAAGCTGGGACGTAACCATCAGAAGTTGCAAGAGTTTGCCCACCAGATATTGGAGCAAAGCGGTGCCTACATCGACCTCGACGGCAACGAGATTATAGCCAATGTGCGCAACAACGAGCCTCCTGTGGAAAACCTTAATATCAACTCGTGCGAAATGCTCATCAGCATCCCTTCGCCCAACGACAACCCCGACTTGCAAGAATTTGCCAACGACCTGAAGCAGGCTTTCGAGAGCCAGGTGGAGCTGGGCGTGAAGAAGCCGAGAATCTTTATGGAGAGCACGCGCAAGAACGAGCTTTCCATCATCACCATTCGATATTGTTTCCCCATGCGCGCCATCTCGTGGCTCAAAGACTATCGCCGACGCTATGAGCGATACCTCCACACGGGTAACGCCAGCATGGACTTAAACCATAACATCTTGGTGCATAGCGAAGCTATGGGAGACAATCTGCCTGGCATTTTTGCCAAAACCCAAGCAGAACTGGAGAAGATTGATGCCGAACGGGAAAATGATGGGAAGCAAGTAGGTGGCGGTGGCGACACCACAGGAATTACACCTCCGCCACCTCCGCGAACAGAACCGCAAGTGCAGATGTATCTGAATGTGGGCGGACAGAACTACGGACCCTACGACTACGTCACGCTCAAGGGCTTTGTGCCCACGGGCCAGCTCACGGCACAAACCTTGGTATGGCAACAAGGCATGGCGGCTTGGCAACCCGCAGGACAAGTGCCCGAGTTGCAGGCTCTCTTTGCCCCCGTGCCGCCGGCTCCGGGCACGCCGCCCATGCCGCCCACGTCGGGTGCAGTGCCGCCGCCAATGATGTAGGGCGGGATGCGCTATATGCGATTGATAAGGTATAAATACAACATAGATAAAAGTAAGAAACAAAATATGGCAAGAGAAAGATCAGGCCGTATAAAGAAATACGGCGTGTGCCTCAACAGCGGATGCGCACAATACAAACAGATACAGGAAATAGTGCATGGCGAAATGGAGTGCCCCGAATGCAAGAAAAAGCTCTCCCCCTGTGCACCTCCAAAGAAAAAGTCAAACGCCAAAGTGCCTCTCATAGCAGGAGGCGCAGTGTTGGTGGTAGCGGCAGCAGTGGGTTGCATCGTTGCTTTTTCAGGCAAAGAGAAATCGCCCGAGCCTCAAGGGCCCATTGGGGTTGGGCCGGACAGCACTGAAATCACAAAAGGTCCCGACACCGTTACTGTGGTGAAGACCGACACGGTGAAAAAGGTGGACACCGTGACTGTTGAGAAGCGCGTGGAAGTGCCTGCCAAAACGGGGCAGGGACATGGCAAAAAACCCGTCGGCAACCCCAATTACGGCACGGTGAACCTGGGCTACGGCCGGTACACTGGCGACCTGAAAAACGGCAAGCCCCACGGCCACGGCACGATAACCTACACCAAGTCGCACCGCATCGTAAGCTCCAAGGACTTCACGGCAAATGCCGGCGACACCTTCGAGGGCGATTTCCGCGATGGCAAGGTGTCGGGCAATATGGGCTACTGGACACACGACGGTGAAATGACCCCCGTAAAGCCCTGAGACTATGAAGCCCCGTCTTGTGACAGCAATACTGGCGTCGGCAGTCATGTGGCTGCCGCATGCCTCATTGTCAGCCGGCGCAGCCGAACCGGTTTCGCCGCTGATAGGCAGAATTGCCGCCATTGTGAAAATCGACACCGCCGCGGTGCATGGCGCCAACATCAATGCCGATGCCGGCGTGAAGCATGACGGCAAGACGCTGAGGCTGCGCACCAATTCGCTTGGCGACATATCACACATAGGTTACAGGATGTTCAACGACGAGATAGTGGCGGCATATCCCGACAACCGCGTGTTCGACTTTGTGGAACGCTACGCCCTCGAACTACGCCTGCACACCGACCAACGTGTGCGTAATGTGCAGGACCGCCTCGCCCTCGACGGCGTTACCATAACGCAGGGCAATGTGGAGATGCTCTACAACGTGACCGAAGAGACGCCTTTGACGGTTGACTATATTCCGCGGCGCATGTATCGCTTCACCTGGACATTCGGCAACGGCAAGAAACTCGGCATGGTGTTCAAGGCCGACTGCCAACTCATAACGGGCGCCGACGCCATAGCACTGGGGCAGCGCTTCGCGCGCGACGTGGCCCGGTGCCCGCGTGTCACCCCCGATGAGGCCATGCGGCAATGGACCAACGCGCATGCCACTGTCTCCGGCGGCACGCGCATCATCGACACGGGCACTTATCTGAGCGAGGCCATTGGCGACAAACTCAGCCTGAGCATGCGCAATGGCCGTTGGAGCCTCGTGGTGTCGCCCAAGTCGGCAGTGCGCAGCATCTGCAACATAATGCTCACCGGCGGATGCGAAACCGAAACCGACCTGCCCCTGCAGCTCGTCATCGACAAGTATGGCTACAACACCGACACGCTACGCATCACCTTGGGCCAGTTGGGCAAATATCTTGTGGAAGACCGGTGCCACATATATATAGGTGTGAAAAAGACCGATGCCGAAGCGCTGCACGCCACGCTCTTCGTGCTCAACGAGGCCATGGGCTACAACCATGTCATCTCCTTGGTGTGTCCGCTCTCACTGGCGTCGGGCAAGGCCGACACCGTGAAGGCACGCATCTACACGTATATCCCTCTGCAGAATGTAACCGAAAAATTCTTCAATCAATACGTAACCTACGAGAAATATGAATAGACAACAATTCATTGCGGCGCTCATTGCCTGCTTCGCGGCATCGGGCGCCATGGCACAGACCGACCGCAGCGAGGTGAAGAAAAACATAGCACAGATAAAGAAAAGTTCTTCATACATCTACGCCGACGTTACTGCCCCTACGGCCGAGGAGGCCCGGCTGGCCGCCGAAGAATCTCTCTACGCCAAAATAAACGAGTGGGCGGCAACGAAGAAGAAGTTGCAGGGAGCCGAAAACTTCATAATAAACAACAAGAGCGTTGACTATCAGACGCTCTCCACCACGCGCGGCAACATGTATCAGGCCGTGGTGTATGTGAAGAAGTCTGACATACAGAAAGCCGACAACACCGACATAATAGAGAACACCAATCCCGTGCCGGTGGCCGACGCGTCAAAAGCGGCAGAGAAAGTGCCCGCAGCCGAGGTTGAGGAAATCGACGCCATCCAGTCGGTATATCCTGCCATAGTGAAGAAGATAGCCATGCTGAAAACCTACGACGAACTGGTGAAGGCCATTCAAACGGGCAAGGGCAACGGCAGCATCGTGAGCTATGCGCGCTACACCAGGGAACAGACCGGTGCCGAGGCCTATTACTTCGCCGTGTATGACAAGAGCGGAATGGTTGTGGCGTTGCTCTCGCCGGGCACGTCGCGCACCAACGTTATGACGGGCGACACCGACAGCCTTGACAACTACAAGGGCTGCGGAGCGATAATATTCAAGACGAAATAAAAATACAAGCTAAAAGTAATGCAGATGTTTAGAAAACTGTTTATAGCAATATGTATGGCGGTTGCCGGTGTGGTGGGCGCGTCGGCGGTAAATGTCACGCTCACCGTTGACGAGGGAGTGGAGCGCAAAGCCTCGCTCGACAAGGCCGAGGCCAACCTCGCACGTGTGCTCACCGAGATCAATGCCGCACAGAAGGCTCACTCCGACGTGTCGGTGAAGAATTTGCAGATGAACGATTTCGCCAAGAAGTCGCTGGTGCGGCTGTGGAGCGTCACACCGTTCTATTGCGACGACGAAGAGGTGGTGGAGCGCGCGTGGCTTTTCAAGGACGGCACGATAGCCGTCTACCACATCCCGCTCATCATCACTCCCGAGGGCGAGGCCTTCGGCATGGGCACATACCAGGACGCGGTGGTGGAGTTTGACGCCAACGGCGTGATTACCGACTTCCGTTTTGCTCTCGACTCGCAAACCCGCGAGAGCATGGAGCGATGCGGCGATGTGGCCGACAAGGAACACCAGATGATAATATTGAAGTATTTGGAGGATTTCCGCACGGCCTACAACAAAAAAGACATACAAACCATCGACCAGATGTTCAGCGACGACGCGCTCATCATCACGGGCCACGTGACAATGAAGCGTCAGGGCGGCGACACCAACAACTACGGGGCTAAGGTGGAATACACCCGCCAAAACAAGCAGCAGTATCTTGCCAACCTGCGCAAGGCGTTTGCCCGCAACAAGTGGATAAACGTAGAGTTCAGTCAGATAGGCGAGCACGGCGAGAACACCACCGGCTGCCAGGGCATCACACGCTCGGTCATCGACAAGACGAAGTATGGCGTGCGCCTGCACCAGTCGTGGAAATCGAGCAACTACAGCGACGAGGGCTATCTCTTCCTGCTGTGGGAATTTCCCGAAAACGGCGGCAGCCCGATAATCCATGTGCGCACATGGCAGCCCGAATGGGTGGGCGGAAAGCGCAGCGAGCCCGACAGCAGCATATCCACACTCGGAGGCTTCGACCTTTGATAATGTGTATCACTTAACACGCACTAAACAACAACCTGCAATGAAACGAACAATACTATTGCTGAGCCTGCTGTGCGCCGTCGTGCTGGCGGCCAATGCACAGTCGCAGTTCATATCCTTCTCGCCTATGGGAGTGGAAGACCGCTACAACTCCCAGCTCAACGGCAACGGCGGCGTGCTTATACTGTCGGAGATTTCCGACCTCGTCGTAACCGTGGTGCAAGCCCCCAGCACTGCCGTGGAGCGTAGCATGGAGAAGAACCGCAACGGATATTACGAATACACGCTCGACGCGGACTGCAAGGCTTTCACCAATTCCGAAGCGAAGATTGAGGTGGCGAAGCGCGGCGACGTTAACCGCATGAGTTTCATGGTGAAACTGCGCCCCAACTATCTGCGGGCATATCTCGTTGAGGAGGTGTCTCAGCCTATCGTGCTTGAGAACCAGACGGCGGGCAACGACGCGAAACTCGACGCCACAAAGGCTGTGGTGGAGATAAGCTCCACGCTGGCATCGCTCAAGGTGGAATACGACGAAGCCCTTGGCGCTACGCTCACCAAGACGAGAAAGGCCAACGATGCTTCGGTGAGCGTCTACACGCTGACCATTCCTATCGCCAACATCGAAAGCGTAAGAAGCAATCTGCAGTCAATCCTAAGCCAGCACAAGAAGCTGGATCAGAAACTGCTCGGTCAGCAGAACGGCACCGATGCTGAATGGAAAATGCTCGACCAACTTGAGGAGCAGCGCGACCAGGAGGAACAGAAACTCAAAAACATGTGCACCATAAACATTTCGGCCGAGGAAACCAACCGCGTGAGCATCGACATAAGCAACTTGGGGGCGCGCAGCAAGATGTGCTACGGCGTGCTGCTGCTCAACAAGGAAGTGGAGGTGACTAACTGCAACCGATGGATGCGCGAGGGCGGCAAGCTCTATGCGCAGACAAAATACGGCGATGCAAAGCGAGCCTATCAGGAAGCCCTCAACTCCAACGACAAGCCCGACGGCGTGACGCCTATCATCATGGCCAACATGGCACAGTGTGACACCTGCCTGCTGTATAGCAACATGGCGGTTTACGCCATTCGGAAAATTGCCGATCTGAAGAAACAGGCAACAGTGGTGCAGACCGAAGTGGCTGAATACTACGGCGCCGCCAGCTACTGCATGGGAGTGCTCTACAAATACAATCCCATCGACGAATACAAGAACATGAAAACAAAGCTCGACGGCTATATTGAAAACATGCCGCTCGCCATGAAGATATACACCGTGGGTTGGATGGTGTCGCGTGCCGGGGCCAAAGAAACCGGTCCGCTCTCGGGCGTGGAGCTGTGGGCTTACTACGGCGACAGGGAGTTTGTGAAGAAAGAATACAAGAGCGACGACAAATTCGGCAAACTCTCTGAAAAGAGCAACGACTTCAAGAAAATAGGCGTGACCGATGCCAACGGCGTGATCGACATGGAACTCCTACGCAACAACCTTCCAAAGGGCTTCTTCTTCCGTCCCACCACCGTCAAAGACAAGGCCGACGTGGAATATCTCGACATGCAGTATATCATGGCGAAGGCCAAGGGCGAATACATGAAGCGGCAGTTCCGCATGAAAATGTATATAAGAAAATAATGACATTTCGTTTAATATTTTAATTTTTACTGACATGAATAAGACATTTAAAACCGGAATCGTGTTAGCGTTCTTAATGGCTGCCGGCGTAAACACCGCTTCGGCACAGTTCTCACTGAAGAAGTTGGCTAAGGCGGCAACCACCACCGCAACAACGACTTCCGAGCAGACTACTGACGCATCGGCAACTACCGAAAACAAAATCAACAAGTCCGATTTCCACAAGTATGAGGCACGCAAGGTGTATGTCACCGACAACAACGGTGAGCGCATAAAGACAGAAGCCGGCACCGACAAATACGAAATCATGCTCTTTGACACCACTACCGGCGAAATCGTGGATGCCGACAAGGTTGCCGCACAGTCGAAGGCAATAAACCAGGCCATTGGTGCCATCGCACTGAAAGCAGGTGCTGGCGCATTGATCGGCACAGTTACCGGCGGCGGTAAGGGTGCTCTGGCAGGTCTGGCTGCCGGTCTTGGCTTGAGCATCAGCGATATAAAAACCATCATTTCCTTAAAAAAGGACATCAACAAGCAGAACAAGGCGATAGAGACCTTCAAGAAGTGCATCAACGAAGAGGGACAGCTTGTCGATGCCGAGCTGAGCAAGGAAGACAAGAAACTTCTTGGCGACTTGGACAAGAACTCTTGTGAGATGACATCCGACAAGCTCAACGAAGCAAAAGCCGCAGCCAAGACTGCCGAAACAAGCAACGGCTCTATCGACGCTTTGAATGAAGCTTTCGGAAAATTGTCGTAATCGCAATGCCCGAAACTTGACACCGGCTCAACCACACATGGCCGGTATCCATTTCCAGGGAAACAAATAAAGCACCGTTCCGCACATTCCTCCGGACGGTGCTTTTTCTTGTATTGGTGTCCGGTGAAAACATCGCAAACGTTGAGCACAAAGCCCTGAAAGGGCGCAACAACCCCAGCCCAGGGTGAGGAGGGAGCGTAGCGACCGACGTAACCCTGGGTTAACGTGATGTGGCAAGGGTGGACTGAAAGTTCACCACAATACGTTGAAAATTGGTGTGAGAATGGAGCATCACAGTCATTCTTAACCGTCAGTATAATGACGGCATACAGGTTATATACCTGAGCCGAAGGAAAGAGAAAAACCATTTGTCAACATTGCATATACAATATTATTAGTATCTTTGCAAGGTCAGTTCCCACCAAGCCTCTCGATGATGCTCAAATGCGTGGGGCTTTTTTTTATACACACATTAGCACCCGCCATTACACACACCTGCATGGAAACGAAAACAATAAGATACGGCCAGTTTGCCCACCGTTACGAGAACGAGATGTTTGAAAGTCTCTGCTCCGCCGCCGCACGGCTCGACTGTGGCACGGGCGGCACTCTGCTTGTCGTGGGCAACATCAACATAGGCGGTGCCGACATAAACGCCTGTGTGGCCCACTGCGGCGGCGTTGTCCTGTTTCTGTTCAAGAATTGCACGGGCAGCATAACGCTTGTCGAGAACCAGATGTGGACCGATGCCACGGGCGCAGCCGTGGAAGGCGGTTCGGGCGCGGCCGACCCCTACCGTCAGGCACGCTTGTGCGTGGCGCGTGCCGAGGCGTGGCTGTCCCGTGTCTGCTGCCGTAGGGTCAAGGTGTCGGCCTGTGTCGTGACGCAGGGCACCGGGCATGCCGACGTGCCCGAACCGTTGAAGGCCGAGGCTTGGTTTGGCATGGCCACGGTAGGCACCTTGGGCGAATATCTCTCTGCCGCAGTTATCGGCGCAGGCGACGCCGATTTCGACTGCGGCCGCCTGATAGATGCTCTGCGTGGCGGTGCAGCGGCAGCCTCGCAGGGTGTTGACATAGGCCGCGATGCCGTGGCCGACAGCTTTGCCGACCTTGAATCCATTCCCGACGACATGCCCGTGCAGGCCCGCTACGAGGCTCTCAGCCGCGTGCTCAACAATGCCGTCAACCGCAAACTGAAGGGCATCGACCTTAAATTCACCGGGCTCTTCGCCAAGATACAATACCTTATACGCGAATACAACATACGCGAAAACTGCCCCGACAACAGTCTTGCCA
>CAVDJG010000030.1:0-12719 GCA_963609005.1 Acidaminococcaceae bacterium | reverse complement strand
GTATGGCGTAGGGCAGGTTGAGATTGAGCGTCACGGGCACTCCGCCGTCGTTGCCGTCGGCCCCGAAGATCAGCCCCACGGTGTGCACGTCGGCCGTGCCGTAGTTTTTGAACACTGCGCTCACGCTTATGTCGTCGGTGTTGCTCATGGTGCGGGCAGTCTGGTTGGCTATGCCGATGTCGTAGGTATAGATGTTGTCGCCCGACACCACTGCCTCAATACTGAGTGCGCCCTGCGAGCTGAGGTCTTTCCACTGTTCGTCCTCGCCGAGCTTCACCCAGAAGGCATCCTGCGTAGCATCAGACACATAGGACATCACGTTGGCCGTGCCGCGCTGCTTGAAAGAGTAGCCCACATAAAGGCGCTGCGTCTCGGCAGGTATGGCGTAGGGCGACGTGAGCGCCACTTCGTTCCATCCGCGCACTATTTCGTCGCGCGCTATTTCGCCCTCGGCGAGGTTGTCGCCTTCGAGTTCGGAGCGCAGCCACACGCGCACCGTGTCTACATTCAGCTTGGTGGCAAGACCCACGCGCACCGCCGTTATGTCGTTGCCGGCATAGGCATTGAGCATTGATGCAGGCAGACACACCGCCGCATCGACCCAGTTGCGGCCCGTGGCCCCCACCGAGCCCGATTTGTTCACCACACCGTTGCAGTAGCCAAGATGCACCTCGGCGGCACCGGCTGCCGTCACGAATGCCGTGAACAGCATCAGCAATAAGTAAATTTTTCGCATAAGTTTGTTTGTTTTAGTTCTCATTCATGGCATCTGTTTCATAAAATGCGTATCAATATGACACCGCATTCACGCAGACAGACAACAGATTGCAAAGTTAAGAAATTTCGCAGACAACACAGGCACGGTGTTATAAATGTTGCACTGTTTTTTCGTTTTTTTTGACACATCAGGTCTGCATACGGCCACAAGTATGACGCAGATGCGGATTTTCTCACATTTTATTGTTATTTTTGCGCCGACAGAAAAAACCAGAAACCTTTGCATTAATATGAACCATTACCTAACAACCACCCTATCCGCTCTTGCATGTGCTGCCTTCACCCTCCCGGCACACGCCCAAATGACACTTGTGGAGAAGGGAAAGGCAAAGGCGCGCATAGTCATAGCCGAAGACAATGCCGCCAACCGCCGCGCCGCCGCCATGCTGCAGCGGTTTGTGAAAGAAACATCGGGGGCCACGCTGCCCATAACCGCAGGCCATGAAGCCGGGCGCGGCACCGTTGTAATAGGCCAGACCACCGCCGAGGCCGGTGCCGACGGCTTTGCAATAGACTGCACCAAAGGCACGCTAAGCATAGCTTCGGGCGGCGGCAAGGGCGCAATATACGGCGTGGCCGACCTGCTCGAGCGCAACCTGGGCGTGGCCTACTATTCCTACAACGAATACACCATTACCCCGCAAACCACAATTAGCCTCCCGGCCATGCACCGCGCCGAGACCCCGGCATTCCGTTTCCGCCAAAGTCAGAGCTACTGCGCGGCCGACTCCACCTACTACGACTTCTTCCGTCTGTGCGACCAGAGCGAGGTGTTTGCCGACAATCTGTGGGTGCACACCTTCGACCGGCTGATGCCGTCGTCGGTCTACGGCAAGAGCCACCCCGAATACTACTCCTACATAAACGGCAGCCGGCGTCCCGGCAACCACAGCCAGTGGTGCCTCACCAATCCGGCAGTGTTCGACCTCGTGGCCGGCAAGCTCGACTCCATATTCCGCGCCAACCCCGGCAAGCAGATGATAAGCGTGAGCCAGAACGACGGCAACAACACCTACTGCCAGTGCGACGAGTGCCGCAAGGTTGACGAGTATGAGGGTTCGCCCTCGGGCAACATCATACGCTTTCTCAACAAACTGGCCACGCGTTTCCCCGACAAGCAGTTCTCCACGCTAGCCTATCTTTTCAGCATGCACCCGCCAAAGCACACGCGCCCGCTGCCCAATGTCAACATCATGCTGTGCGACATCGACTGCAAGCGCGAGGTGGCTCTCACCGACAATGCTTCGGGGCAGGATTTCATGCGTGCGCTGAAAGGTTGGTCGGAAATGTCGAACAACATATTCGTGTGGGACTACGGAATAAACTTCGACAACATGGTGGCTCCGTTCCCCAATTTCCACATTTTGCAGAAAAACCTCGAACTGTTTCACCGCCATCATGCCACGATGGTGTTTGAACAGGTAAACGGACAGCGCGGCACCGACTTTTCGGAGATGCGCGCCTACATGCTGGCCAAGCTCATGTGGAACCCTTATCAGGATGCCGACTCGCTCATGCAGAGCTTCATGCGCGGATACTACGGGGCTGCCGCGCCCTACCTTTACCGCTACCGCCAACTGCTTGAGGGCGGGCTGCTGGCTTCGGGCGTGCCGCTGTGGATATACGACTCGCCCATATCGCACAAAGACGGCATGCTGAACGACCACCTTATGAAAGAATACGGGCTGCTCTTCGACCAAGCCGAACGCGCCGTGGCTGCCGACACCACGCTTCTGCGCCGTGTGCGCACGGCACGCCTGCCGCTGATGTACAGTGCCCTCGAGATTGCACGCACGCGTCAGGGCGGCGACGCCGACGAGCGCATAAAGATGCTCGACGACTTTGGCAACACGGCGGCACGCTGCGGCGTGAGCGTGCTCAACGAGCGCAACAACCGCATCGACGACTACTGCAAGCTCTACCGCCAGCGTTTCATTCCGCGCGCCAACACCAACAAGGCCGCCGGAGCCAAGGTGACATGGACCGAAGCACCGGCCGACCGCTACAAGCCCATAGCCGACAAGGCCCTCACCGACGGTCTGTATGGCGGCACCACCTATGTGGAGAGTTGGGTGGGATGGGAAGGCCGCGACGCCGACTTCACCCTCGACATGGGCGAGAAGAAAAGCGTCAGTTCTGTCACCACCGATTTCCTGCACCAGTTGGGCGCGTGGATTCTGCTGCCGCGCAGCGTGTCTTACGCCTACAGCACCGACGGGAAGAACTTCACCGAAATGGGCACGCACGAGTTTGCCGAAGACCGCGATCTGGCAGTGAAGTTCGTGCCGGGCACCGTGGCCCTTGCCTCGCCCGTTGAAGCACGCTACATAAGGGTGAAGGTGAAGACACTCGGGCTGTGTCCATCATGGCACTACGGCGTGGGACATGCGGCCTGGTTCTTCCTCGACGAGGTGACTGTGGAATAAAACAAAGCCGACAGGCACCCTTTTCATCATAGCATATCCACAACCGCACGGGCAACAATCGGCCTGCGGTTGTGGATATTTGCCGTTTAAAGAAGTAACGAAAAGAAGCCGCAAGCACGGCAGAAACGCAAAATCAACACAAAAAACACGCATCATATTTGCATTTACATTCAAAAACCGGCCTTTCGCCTAATAATGTGTAAAACAAAGACTATATTTCTTGTAAACCTGTTTTTTTCTATTTAATTTTGCAACATATTTTTCTATAACAACGTTATTATTTTTTTTATGAGAAAACTTTTTTTCACCGAACTGTTGTGCGGGGTCTTGACGACGGCTGCATTGACAGGCGGAGGACTGCATGCGGCAGCACAGACTGTGCCTAGCCAGACGCAGACATTTGTCGACCGCATTGCCGGAGGCGACCATTCATGGCTCGACAGCGGTCTTGCCGCCAACTATCCGGGCATTGTGAGAAGCACAACCGACGACACTGCCAAGGGCAGCAGCCTCGGCATCGTGCCTGTTATGAACGCGCCGCGCAAGGCGGCCATTGCCACGACGGCCGACGGAACAGAAATCTGGGGCTTGCTGATAAGCTCCGACGAGTGGTCGAGCACATCATCCACCTCGGTGCCCTACGGCGTTTACCAGTTCAACACTGCCGACATGGCATCAAAGACAATGCTCGGAAACGTGGGCTACGCCAACGGCGGCGGATCGTTCTCGGAGCACACTCTGCGCTACACAGCCTACGGACTGGAGGCCAAACTCGTGGCCTACTACTACGAATATGACATAGACACATGGGAAGTGACCGAACAACCGCGCACAATGGACGGCCACATGATAAGCGTGTGCTCGGCATTCGACCCCACCACCTACAAGACCTATGCGGTGTATTACGGCGATGACTACGATGCAGCATCGTGGAATTTCGGAACGATTGACTACGACCTCGAGCAAACCACCAAATTGTCGGAAATAACCAACATCTGCATTGCAATGGCATGCGACAACGACGGCAACCTGTATGGCATCACCATCGACGGCTATCTGAACAAGATAGACAAGCAATCGGGCCAGTTCACGAAGATAGGATCCACCGGACTGTCGATAAAGACGGTTCTGCAAAGCGCTGTCTACGACCGTGACAACGACAAGATGTACTGGGCTGCCATGACCGCCGACAACGGGGCCGCACTCTATGAGGTGAACCTCGAAACAGGAAAGGCTACATGGGTGGCCGACTTCGCCAACCGCGAAGAGCCGGTGGCCATGTTCATCCCGCGCAAGCACAACGACGCTGCACCGGCTGCCCCCACCAACCTTACACTCACATTCAAGGGTTCGAACACCACCGGAGCGGTGCAGTTTGACGCGCCCAGCACAACCATCGCCGGCAAAAAACTGTCGGGCGACCTTACCTACACCGTGAAAGCCAACGGCAAGACCGTGGGCGAGGGCGACGCCGAAGTGGGCGAAGAGCAGGTGACAGTGCCCGTGCGCAACCTTGAAGAGGGGTACACCACATTCGAGGTGAGCCTTTCGGGCAAGGGCGGAGCAGGCAATCCGGCCTACACGAAGAAGTGGATTGGACGCGACGTGCCGCAAGTGCCGCAAAACGTGACATTCACCGTGGACACCGACAACAACAACCTGGTGACACTCACATGGGACTATCCCAAAACTGGCGGCACACACAACGGCTATGCCGACCCCTCCGACTTCACCTACACCGTGGTGCGCTATCCTGAAAACACGGTTGTGGCTGAGGGCATAACGGCACGCACTTTCACCGAAAACGTGCCGCAGTCGAAATGGACCGCACATTATTATATAGTGTATGCAGTGAACAACGGACTGAAAAGCGAGGCTGCCCAGTCGAACATCATATCGTTTGGCGACGCCGTTGACCTGCCCTACATAAACACGATAAGCACCAAGGAAGACTTCGGCGACTTTGAGTTGTTTGACAGAGGCGACGGCTACACATGGCGATTCTCGAAAGGCATCACCGTGGCAGTGGCTTCGTGCAAGACCAGCTCGGCCAACGGCAACGACGCATGGCTCGTTACACCGCCGCTGAAAATGCGCAAGGGCTATGAGTATGAGCTTGACTTCCAGGCCTACACCAACTGGTATGAAGACGAAAAGATGGGCGTGTATCTCTGCACCGGACGCGACACCACCACATTCAGAAACCATGTAATCGACGAAGTGCGCGTGTATAACGGTTCATACACCGACCGCACGCAGCGCAAAGTGCGCTTCAGCGTGGATGCCGACGGCAACTACCGCGTGGGATTCAACTGCGTGTCTGACCCCAAGTCGCAGGCAATGGCCCTCGACAGCATTTCGGTGCGCGAAATGCTGTGCTATGAAGCACCCGACTCGGTGCACTCTCTCACGGTGACACCCGCAGCAGGAGGCGCGCAGGAAGCCACAATAGCATTCGACGCGCCCACAAAACGCAACAACGGCAAGGCTCTCACAGCCATAGAGAAGATTGAGGTGAGCCGCGACGGCGAGGTGTTCAAAACAATAAGCAACCCCACTCCCGGAGCACATTTCACTATAACCGACGAAGAAGCGGTGAACGGTTTCACCACCTACGAGGTTGTGGCCTACAACGAGGCAGGCAAAGGTTTGGCAGCAGCACTGACTGCCTATGTCGGCATCGACATTCCGCTGAAGCCCACGGGCGTTGTCCTCACCGACAACTTCGACGGAACAGTGACACTGTCGTGGGACAAAGTGACCAAGGGACAGAACGCACAGTACATTCCCGAAGGCGAAGTGACCTACAATGTGTATGCCATTAGAAACGGCAACCCCACCGCAATAAAGACCGACTTAGAGGAGACATCGATAACGATTGACGGCATTGCACAAACCGGACAGCAGTCGCGTTTCTACTATGGAGTGCAAAGCCAGACCGAAGCAGGCGCCGACGGCTACACACTGTCTAACACGCTGCTCTCGGGCGCACCCTACACAGTGCCTTACTATGAGTCGTTCAGCAACGCATCGCAGCAGAACGGACCGTGGACAGTATCGGCTACGGGCACCGGAAAGCTCGGAATGAACAACACCACAACACAGGACGGCGACCGGGGCGCAATCGTATGCTACCCCAGCGCAGTGGGCTATGAGGGCTATCTGGCATCGCCCAAAATATCGTTCAGCAACTCGCGTCACCCCGTGTGCTCATTCTATTACTACTGCACACCGGGTAAGGACATAGGCATAAACGTGTATGCCGTGCGCAACGGCAGCGACACCACTTTTGTAAAGTCGTTCGATTTCTCGCAGATCTCAGGCGAATCGGGCTACCGACAGGGTAGCGTTGACTTGCAGGAATTCAAGAACGACCACTACGTGCAGGTGCTCTTCGACTTCTTCTTCAACGTGACCGGCACATCGATTCTGCTCGACAACATCGCAATAGAAGACATGAAGGCCAACGACTTGAAGGCATCGATAGCCATACCGGTGAGCGTGTGCAACGGACAGACATCGTCGGCTACGGTGACTGTTGAGAACCTTGGCGAGAATGCAGCCACCGACTACACCGTGAACCTCTACCAAAACGGAAAGGTTGTAACCTCAGTGACTGGCGAGAAGCTCTTGTCGGGACATAAGAAAGAATACAGTTTGAACTTCACGGCAAGCAAGACTAGCAACAGCGCAATAAAACTGCGTGCCCAGGTGGACTACGCCGACGACGAGGACACCGACAACAACACGACAAGCACGCACACAGTGTTTGTGTATGCACCGTCCTACCCCACCGTGACCGACCTCGCCGCAAGCGGAGAGCAACTGTCTTGGACGGCAGTGAACGCAAAGGATTTGCAGACTACCGAGGATTTCGAGGCTTATTATCCGCTTGAAACGAAGAGCCTGGGCGACTGGACCACCGTTGACAACGACGGCGGCACGCCTTACACCTTCGGTCTTAACTATGTGGAGCAGCTGCGCAATCCGTCGGCCTACATCGTGAACAATCCGGCTGAAATAGGCTACGACCTCACAAGCGACCCGGGATGGGGTGCTCACGAGGGCAACCAGTATCTGCTGGCACTCGCCGTAAGCCCGAAGACCACGGCCGACGGACACAACGACGACTGGCTCATATCGCCGCTTCTCTCGGGAAAGGCACAGACAGTGAAGGCTTGGGTGAAGAGCTACAACAACACCTACGGCCTCGAAACCTACGAGATACTCTACTCAACAAGCGGAAAAGAGACATCCGACTTCACGTCGATCTCGACGGGCGAGGCTCCGCTCGAATGGACTGAGGTGAGCGCTGCTCTGCCCGAAGGCGCAAAATATTTCGCAATACGCCACACATCGGAAGACAAGTATATGTTTATGCTCGACGACATCACCTACATTCCCGGCGGAATGAACGTCACGGGCTACAACGTCTACCGCGACGGCGAACTCATTGCAAGCCTTGACGCCAACACGACTACCTATACCGACGACAATGCCGGCAGCCACATTCACACTTATGTTGTGACTGTCGTGTATGAAGTGGGCGAGTCGGGAGCGTCGAACGAGGTAACTACGATTTCAACAGCTATCAACGCTCTGACCGATGCCACAACCGTTAGCGGCGGCAACGGACGCATCGCAATACGCGGAGCAAAGGGCCAAACAGTTGAAATATTCAACGCTGCAGGCATGAAGATGTTCTCGACAACAGGCGAAGACAACATCGATGCCGCCACGGGCACGGGAGTGTTTGTGGTGAAGGTGGGCGACAAAGTGTTCAACATCACCGTAGGCAGATAAGCAGAACAATCTGCAATCAACAAAAAAGCTCACGCCGTTTTGCCGGCGTGAGCTTTTTTGTGTTATGCGGAGAAGGTTTCTTCCTTCTTGTTTCCTGTCGCCTTGCACACACGATTTGTCATGCGGCGCAGGCGAGTGAATTCATTCAGAAGAGTCGGTGTCGTCGTCGTCAAAGGTTCCGCCCCACGAAGGAGCCCCCACTTCACCGCCATATTCGCCGCCTCCACCGGGTTTGTCGGTGATTTCTTCGGAGATGGTGGCGGCTAATATCTGCATCATATCCACGTGGAGAAGGGTTGTTTCGGGCTTCGAATATTTCTTTTTCATTTTCGTTTTTTTGAATGTTCGGATGTCAATCTCCATTGTGTCATTTCACCAAGTATTTCTTGCCGTTCACCACATATATGCCGCTTGGCAGTCCGACAAGGCATTCCGACGAGTTGACGGCAGAACGCACCTTGCGTCCATCGGTTGAATATACGTCGACAGGAGCATCGGCATCAATCTCGCCGTTGGTTATATGGCCGATGCCTGTTACCGATCCGTCGTCGACGAAACATGCTGCAAGCGATGCCGATGCAACGCCTTTCAACTGCAGATAGGCGCGCATCGACGGCACACTGGCTGTGGACGAGAGCTTGACAAGCGTTCCTTCGGTGAATCCGTCGCCCGATGAGCCCACATATCCGTATGCCCACGGGTTCTCACCAATGGTCATGTTGTGGAATGTACCGACAAACTGCACTTCGTTGGGGTCTGACTCGCGGCTCACGGCCACGTTCACCGCGTCGGTGTTGAAACCCGTTTCGTTGGGCAAGTACAGATAGGCGGTGTTGGGTTCGGTCGTCCCTACACGCGTGAATGTCACTTCTTGCGTGCTGGCGTTATAGCTCTTGAAGGCATAGAACTTGCCGAGGGCCGCAACTTCCTTCTCGGTCAAACCGAAAGGAAGGAATACCGTTGACTTCACTCCGAGCTTGAACGTGCGCGTAGTATTTACGTCATAGGCACGGAAAGCACGCGGCACGTCAATGGTTGTCTTGTCCTCGATGAGGTAGGTCTCGCAGTAGGCAGTCGTCGGAACGGCACTTTCGTCGTCGGAATCGTCTGCCGGGTTGTTCACCACATTCACATCGTAGAACTGACGGGTATTGCCTTTCGGCAAATAAACGAGTGTGCGATCAGCCATTCCGTTGAATATGCCGTGGTTGCGTAGGAAATCGCTGATGCGAAGATCGCGGCAATCGGTCATGTCTACATAGTGCAGGCTGGAGCAACCATAGAAGGCTTGATGACCAAGCGACTTTATTCCCTTCGGCATAATCACGCGTTCGAGTGCCGTGCAACCCTCGAATAGACCTTGGGTAACGTAATTCACGCCCGTGAAGTGGCGCAGTTGGCGTGCATCCTTGAGCTCGGTGTTTCCGGTGAACCAGCCGTTGATGTAGTTTACACGCTCGGCCGACGCAGTGTCTAACACACAGTGCATGGCTGCAACACGGAAGAAAGCATCGTCGTCGAAGTTTGCCTTCACCTTGTAGGTGTGCTGCTGCAAGAGCGAGTGGGATGCAATGACACGCTGCAGAGAGCGCGAAGAGTGTATCGTCTCGACGAAGTTGTGCTTGTTGTAGAGCACGCCGGCGGTGGAACCGAAGGCGTTGCTTGCGAAATTAGGCACAGTTTTCGACGTGATGGCAAGTGAAACGAGACGTGGCGAATCCTCAAGCGCGAAGCTTTCAACGGTATTCACGTTCTCGCCAAAGACCACAGTGTTGAGGTTGTCGCACTTCGAGAGCGAATACTCGCACACCTTTGTCACACCGTGCGGCAGAATTAGCTTTTCAATCTTGTCGCAGTTGTAGAACGCGTAGGGCGGGAGCACGTCGTCGGCTTCGAGTTTTGCGTCGCTGTCGTCGGCCACCTTGACATACGACCCTGTGGGCTTTTTTATCTCGGCTTCGCTCAAATCGAGATAACGCAGTTGGGCGTTGGGCGTGGCAGTGTTGCTGAACGAGGTGGTTCCGGCAAGGCAGTGCAGCAGGGCAATGTCTATATCGGTAATCGGACCGATTACCCTGAGGCGGCGTATGCCCGAGACATCGGCGCCAATAACCGATGATATGGCGTGGTCTTCGGTGCGCAAGGTCATGCCAAGAGCCTTGGCCAGCGTGCAGGGCTGCGTTAAAACGACGGTAATAAGCGAGTCGGTCTGCTGATAGGAGAAGATATGCTTGCGGTATTTCGTCCACTGCGGGTGATTGATATATTTCTCCAGCATGTTGTCGATGACATAGACGCAGAAATCCTCGGGCAGTTGGGCAAACATACTCTTCTCGTCTGAAAGCGGATCTTCGCCTTCGAGCGTGGGCACGGTGTCGGAAAGCATGGTGATTTTTTTGAGGCTTGTGCAGCCGTCGAATGCTCCTTTGCCTATATTCTGCACTCTTATGGGCACGGCTATGCGCTCAAGATTGCTGCATTGGCTGAATGCGTTCTGCTTGATTTCGCCCAGACTGACGAAGCGGAGCAGGTCGTCGAGGTTCTTCACCTTCTTGTTGCCCTCGAAGATTGTGCCTATATCGATTGTTTTGTTGTAGTCTTCCTCGGTGAATATGGTCTTCTTTGCAAAAATGCGGAAAGCCTCATCATCCATGAAAAGACTGTTGGTGGCTGCGGCTTTCTGCCCGTAGCCTGTGGCCATACCGTAGCTTGCGTTGCCTGAATAGGGCACATAGATGTTGGGCTTGTCGGAGTCCTGACCTATTAATGAGCCATAAGGAACGTCGGCGGAAAGGAATGCCACATTCGAGAGGTTGGTCGTGTAATTGTGCAGTTCGTAGTTGTCGGGAGAGAACAGGTTCCTGAAACCGTTGAAGCCCTCGGGGAAGATAACCTTTGTGGGGTGGTTTGTCACGTCAGACAAGACACGGTAGGGATCGACGCCCCACAGAAGCGTCTTGATTTGTCCCCAGTCGAAGCCGCCATTAACCGTTTTTGTCGAGATGTCGTGGGTGAGTCCAAAAGGATAAACAGTGGTTGTGTTGTCGCCCATGACCACTTTGTCGAATCTGAAATACTTTCCCGATGGTGCCAGATAGTAGAAGACGCTCTTGAAATCGCTCACCAGTCGGGCTTCGCTCAGGTCGAGATAGGTGAGGCTACCCCACTCCTCGCTTGCCATGTTCATAATGAGTGTGAAGTCGGCGGTGCCTATTTGGCCTATTACTTTGAGCGAATCCACGTCGCGCCATGTGCCGTCGGAGTTGTCTTCGTTGAGCTTGTAGCAAGGCATTCCCGTTTGTATTTTCGTTTCAACGGGCGTCAGTCCGAAATGCTCCACAAGGCTTCCTATGCCACCACTGGTGAAGGTTACAAGCCCGGTTGTCTTCACTTGTGAGCTGAGACAGTTGATGTGCGGGGCGTAATAGGGCAAACTCTGCTTGTATTCGTCGACGAGCGAGTCGGGAACATAGATTACATAGTTGTCGGGAACTCCGTCGAATGCGGTGTTGTCTATGGTCAGTTCCTCGGGTTTGGCAGAGTGGAGCTCCACCGATATAAGCTTTGAACAGTTCTTAAAGGCGTATGATCCGATTTTCTTCAAGTTCTGTCCGAAGTAGAGACGGCGCACCGCAGTGCTTTCGAGAGCATTCGCCCCGACAGTTTGCAGGGTGTAGGGGAAATAGATAGTGTGCAGGTTGGTGAAACCGGCAAACTGGTTGTCGGGCACTTTTGTATCGTGTGGGGATTCTTCTTTGTAGCAAGATTCGCGATAGCCATAAAGCATATACTGCGAGAGGTCGTTGATGCTTTCCTTGTTTTCAATCAAGTCGTTATTCATTAGATATGTGGGAACAGCATAATCGTGCAGCTTAAATCCGTCGTATTTACTTTGATGATACGCGGCAAGTTCACTTGTGAGCGATGCTATCTGCTTCGGTTTGAAGAAGAAGGGCACGATGTATTCGGCATACCGTCCCCAATATGGGTCGGAAATGAAATTCACATACTCATCCTCAGCCACGAGTATTCTGAACGTGCTCGGGCATCCTGCAAAGACACCGTTGCCTAGCGTGATGTTTGAAGGCGACAAGGGACGGCAGTCGTCATCGCCGTCAAAGATGTGATACATGAGGCACATCTCCTGCAGATTGCTGCAGTTGGCGAAGCAAGAGTCTCTAAGTTCTATCTGCACGGTGGCATCCTCGTTTGATCCCGGACGCCATTCCACCATGTCCTCGAAGTGTATTCTTTTGAGCGACTTGTTGCCGTAGTAGGCTTTCTTGGCCACATACGTCGTGTGGTAGTCGTAGACGTTGCCCGGGTCAACGGTGATGTTGATGGCCTCCTTTGTGGCATCAGACGGACCAATCACATGTATGTTGAACACATTGTCGGAGGTTTTGTCGAGGAGCGAGTTGTTCACGAGGTTGTAACCATATCTCACTCCGCCGTCGTCGAAGGCTTTGGTCTCGGTCCAGTCGTCCACCACAAACCGGTCTTTGTATTTGCACCAGATGGTGTCGGCGAGGAATTCGTCGAGCTTTTCGCGTGCGATGTGTATCTTGAAATCGCTTGCGCAATCGTCGAACACGTGCTCGCCGAGCAGACAGAAGTTGTTGGGGCCGAGCGGATAGCGGGCATTCACCTTGTAATCCATGTAGATATACATGTCAAGTTCCTTCAGATTGGAGCAGCCCTGGAATGCACGGT
>CAVDJG010000029.1:0-12722 GCA_963609005.1 Acidaminococcaceae bacterium | reverse complement strand
AACTTGGGAAAACGCCGAGAAACTTGACACGCTGCTTAGCGAAGACTTTGAAGGTTCAGCATTCCCGTCAGACGGATGGTCGGTGAAAACGGCCAACACCTACGACCCGCTGTTCACATGGTTTCATTATCCTACAAACGACATAATAGAAAACGTAGAAAACTATACCGACTGGATACACTCAGGCAACGCAAGTGCTGCAATAATGTTCGACGATGCAGCACCGCACGACGACGAGACATCGGCAGCACAAAACGAATGGCTCATCATGCCGGCATCTTCGGCTTCAAAATACCTGAGTTTCTACACATATATCGACCCGCAGGTGATGGAGTGGGGGGCTGACGCCGAATTTCCCGACCACTATTATGTAAAGGTGAGCCACGACAACGGGGCTACATGGGAGGAACTTTGGGACGCGCGCTACGACAGCAACGGGTCGAGCGGCTGGCAATTTGTCACCCTTTACATCGGCAACGATGCAGGAAACGACAACCTCGTGGCCTTCCAGGCAGTCAGCGACACAACCAACACCGAAACCGGGCTCTATTTCTCTTGGGTAATTGACGATGTCAAACTGTTGTCCGCACAGGCACAAGCCACGTCCGACGACGTTCACAGTCCACGTGTTTCGCCTCTTGCAGGACGTCCCACCCATCGCAATTTCACCCCGTCGGGCATCAAGTCAGTACGCCCTGTCCGCGCGCCCAAATATTCAACGCCTACCGAATGCTACAATGTGTATCTCGACAACGAGCGCATAGCCGAAAACATCAAGACAAACACCTACACCGACACATCGGACAAAGAACCCGGCGAGCACACTTATGCCGTGCAGGCCGTGTCGCTCAGCGAAGACATGGTGTCGTCGTTGACAAAAGTGCAGGTAGACATAAAGCAACCCACGGTAAACGCTCCCACAAATGTAAGGCTTAGCTACACTGCCAACGACGACAACACTGGCTATGACGTCATCATGGAGTGGGACGAGCCGCAAGGCGAGCGCAAGCCTGCCTACTACAACACCTATTGCAACGGAGCACTGTTTGGTGGCTATCTCACCGATCTCAGCGTGGGGCAGAGCGATGTTGCCAAAGGTGTCTACACCTATTCTGTCGTAGCCGTATATGAGAATCCCGACGGAGAATCAGAACCGGCAACCGACGTGATAGCCGTAGGCACGCGCAACACCATACGCGACCTTGTTGCCGAAACCGATGCATCAGGCAAAATATCGTTGTCGTGGAAAGCTCCCAAAGCCTCTGAATACACAATGGCCAACTATGCCGTATACCGTGGCAACGACCTTATCGGCGAAACAACACAGACGACATTTACCGACACCCAGTCGCCCGAAGGACTGTATGATTACAGTGTGAAGGTGGTTTATACCGACGGCGTTGAGTCGCTGCCCATATCGGTATCGGTAAAGAACGGCAGTGTTCCGCCTTACAAACTACCGTTCAGCGAGAATTTCACGGGCGGACTGAAACCGGCCAACTGGACAGTGGAGAAAGTAGACGGTAAGATGAAAGACAGCTACATGTGGCGTTTCGACAACTGGTACGACCTGCCCATAAGCGGCAATGGCTTTGAAGGCGAGTTCGCATCGGTCGCATCCTCGGTTGCCGGATACACCAACGTATTTACAACACTCGACACTCCGCCGCTTTTGCGCAACGCCAAGAGCGAAGAACGCACGGTGGTGGAATTCGACATGGACTATCAGCAGGGTGGACGCACGTCAAGTGCCGGCTTGTATTACTCCTACGACGGCGAGAACTGGGGAGCTATCGACGAGGAATTTGTAGGCTATGAAACCGAAGACCTTACCGGGGATGCCACCTGTCAGCCCGTACACAAGAAATACGACATAACACAGTGCTTCACCGACAACAACACTCCTGTATATCTTGCGTGGAAATACAACGGCAAAAGAGCCTATCACTTGGCCATCGACAACGTAAGCATCTACAACACGACATCCACCTCCGTAGCCTCTGCAAAAATAGGAACATTGCCCATCTGGCGCATCAACGACGGCAAGGTGGTGCTTTACGGAAACGCCATTCAGCGAGTTCAGGCATTCTCGGCAAACGGCATGTGCGTGGCAGATGTCAAGGTTAATGGGGCCAGCGAGTGTGCAATGCCATTAGCCCCCGGAAGAGTTTATCTGTTGAAGGTTACTGCATCCGACGGAACTAAAATCGTCAAAATAGGCAACAACTGCAAACATTAAGGGCGCACACTGTCACATGAATTTTGTGACAAAAGCCACCTAACTGTCACGACAATTACAGTAAGACACTAAGCTTAAAGCCTTTGTCCTTCGCCGTTACACAATCCTCGGCATGGACAAAGGCTTTTTCATTTGCGACAAGTAGAATATTGAAAAATTGCCACACGCTTATTGCCAATATTCACCGTCCGCAACACACACGTTCATCGTCCGCAGCACATGCGTATGCCATATGCCGTATGCGTGCGCCACATCCGCAAAAATAATAAAAGAGCGCACCTGTGCGATTAAATTAAGGCGCAATAATAAAGCCAGGATAGCCAAGCCAAAATTTTATAACACATACTGCGATAATAGCAGCAATAATCCACAGGCAGATAATAAAGATTTTATAAACATATTCCATACAGTAGTAACGCACAAAATCTTTTATTATTTTACAGTCACTGGATTTTGCTTGCAACAATTTTTATTTGTGCATAACGATTATCCTGCCGTAAACTATTAGAGAGACTTAAAATGTTTGCTGTGTCACCAAGTACAGATTTTAAATATAATGCGCATTATGATAAATAGGGTAATTATTAACGCGAGTTCTACGAACTACGGCTTTGCGGACAACAAATAACGACACTCACCTATCTTGTATGTTTACTGGAATATTTCGTGTCTTTACGGGGACAACAACACCGTAGTTCAATGTTTTACTGCATCAAAAAGTTTTTTACCGGACACCAATGTATGAAAACAATAAAATCCCGCATGTGGTTTTGACATGCGGGATTTTAGGTAGATTCCAGAAAGTGAAATCTTTATTTTTTCTATCGTAGCGTTTTACATTACTCCATCTTCACGCAGTTTTACCTGCCATTTCCAAGCGGATTTCAACACATCTTCAAGTGGTGTCTCTGCCTTCCAACCAAGTACGGTGTTGGCCTTGTCAACATTACCCCACACTTTCTCAATGTCACCTTCGCGACGCGGTGCATAAGTCCAGTTCACCTTCACGCCGGTAGCGCGCTCAAATCCCTCCACAATCTCGAGAGTTGACACGCCTTTGCCAGTTCCGATGTTAAAGTATTCAATCGCTTCTGTGTCTTGGTCGAGCACACGTGCCATGGCTGCCACATGGGCTTTGGCAAGGTCAACGACATATATATAGTCGCGGATGCATGTGCCGTCGGGTGTATTGTAGTCGTTGCCGAAGATTTTCAGTTGCTTGCGAATGCCGATAGCAGTTTGTGTTACATAAGGTATCAGGTTCATAGGCACTCCGTTTGGCAGTTCGCCGATATATGCTGTGGGATGCGCGCCAATCGGGTTGAAATAGCGTAGCACTATCGACTTTATTGCGGCACCGCTATGAATGTAGTCGCGGATGATTTCCTCGTTGATTTGCTTCGTGTTTCCATAAGGCGAGAGTGCCGGCTGTATTGGAGCCTGTTCGGTAACGGGAAGGTTCTCTTGTGAGGGCTGACCGTAGACAGTGCAGCTTGAAGAGAAGATGATGCCTTTCACTCCATATTTTGGCATGAGCTCAAGCAAGTTGACAAGCGAGACGATGTTGTTGCGGTAATATAGCAAAGGCTTCTCCACGCTCTCACCTACGGCTTTCGATGCTGCGAAATGTATGATTCCCTCAATGTCGGGATATTTCTTCAGAACATTTTCGGTGGCTTCTTTGTCTCGCAAGTCTACCTTTTCGAAATCGGGACGTATGCCTGTTATTTTCTCAATGCCATCAAGGACTTCAATTTTTGAATTGGACAGGTCGTCAACTATAACGACCTTGTGATCAGCCTGCTGCAATTCAACAGTAGTGTGCGAACCGATAAATCCGGTTCCGCCAGTCACTAAAATTGTTTGTTTCATAATAGTTTTATTTTAGTTTATCTGCGATATTCATTCTGTTAGACCTACCAGGCCGGTTGATTCAACCACTAAACTAAGAATGCCCGTTGGGTTAGTTTAGGCCCATAAGGGCTTTAAGTCCGTTGTCTACACCGCTGAATCCCATGAAAGCAAGCGACAACAATCCGGCGGTGATAAGCACGATGCTCATGCCACGCATGCCTTTGGGAATATTGACAAGTGCGAGTTGTTCGCGCAGTCCGGCAAACACTACAAGTGCCAAAGCAAATCCACATGCGGTGGATATGGCATAGACAACGCTTTCAAGGAGTGTATAGTCTTTTTGTATGACAAGTATTGCAACTCCAAGCACGCAACAGTTTGTCGTTATGAGCGGCAGGAATATTCCGAGGGCCTGATATAATGCCGGCGAGATTTTCTTCAATATAATCTCAACCATCTGCACAAGTGCGGCAATAACCAAAATAAATGCCAAGGTCTGCAGATATTCCAACCCTAACGGATTGAGCACAAAATGTTGCAGAAGATAAGTAACTATGGTTGAAAGCGTAAGCACAAAAGCCACGGCTGCACCCATGCCAAGGGCTGTATCGATTTTTTTCGAGACTCCAAGAAACGGGCAGATGCCAAGAAACTGTGACAGAACTATATTGTTGACAAATATAGCCGATATGAAGATAAGTAAGTATTCCATGCCTTTCTACTTTTTTTTCAGTTTGTTTACGATTGCTATAAGATAGCCAAGTGTTATGAACGCTCCCGGAGGAAGCACAAACAGAAGCACGTTATAATCGCTGGGAATAAGGCTGAAGCCAAATACACTTCCAGCACCTATAAGCTCGCGCACCGCTCCAAGAAGCGTAAGGGCAAGAGTGAAACCCAAGCCTGTGCCAAGACCGTCGAGCAAACTTTCACACGGATTGTGCTTGCATGCAAAAGCCTCGGCACGTCCGAGAATTATGCAGTTAACGACAATGAGCGGAATGTATATTCCAAGCGACTTGTTAACAGAAGGCAAGTAGGCTTCCATAAGCATTTGCAATACTGACACAAAAGCTGCGATGACAACAACGAAGACCGGAATGCGTACCATGTCAGGCGTAAGGTTCTTGATGCTTGAAATGGCTATATTCGAGCAAATGAGAACAAACATGGTGGCAAGTCCCATCGACATTCCGTTCATTGCCGATGTGGTTGTGGCCAAAGTAGGACACATTCCAAGAAGGAGAACAAACGTAGGGTTCTCCTTTACGATGCCGTTGTATATGATATTCAGATATTTCATTTCTACAAATCTTATTTTTTTACTGACCGGATTTATTCTTTGCAGGTCATTTTTCGTTCTTCGGAGCAACCGTTCCGACAGCCGACAAGTTCTTCATCACATCATGGGCTTGGCGTACTGCATTCAAGAATGCGCGCGATGTTATTGTCGATGCCGTTATGCCATCGATGTCTCCGCCATCCTTGCTGACAGTGAAGTTGCACTTGTCGGGATTCAACCCCACTACACTACCCTTTTCGCCTTTCTGAAACCAAGTGTCTGCTTTCTGCCCAAGCCCTGGTGTTTCTGAGCTTTGCCGTATGGCGTAACCGGTGATGTTGCCATCGCCGTCGAAACCGACAAGCACATTAAGGTTGCCGCCAAATCCCATTACCGAGCTTTCTACGGCGCAACCTTCCATTGCCACATCGGTAGCCTTCACCTTGTGCACAACAAACTCGCAGTTCTTTCCATCAATATTCCTTGTAATTGTTGTATCACCGACGACTGTTACCTTATGCCCGCCCATGACTTGTTGTATGTCGGTTGCCAACGACTCAACATTTTGTCTAGCGATAGGCTCTTCTGTTATCTTATGCACATAGGCAAGTATTCCTCCCGTGATGAGAGCAACCGCCACGAGCACAACAATCATATTTGGCAACGACGAACTTAGCTTTTTCATTTCTTCGCCACCTCCCCATAGCGCTTAGGTTTCATGTAGTTGTTTATAATAGGCGTAAACGCATTCATTATCAATATTGCAAACGACATTCCTTCGGGATAAGCTCCCCAGTTGCGTATAATGATTGTGAGCAAGCCTATTGCCACACCATAGACAAGCTGTCCTTTATGTGTCATTGGCGATGTGACATAGTCGGTGGCCATAAACACTGCACCGAGCATCAAGCCACCACTAAACACAACCGACAACGGGTCGGCATATACGGGATTGGCTATATGAAGCAATCCTGAAAACACAAAGACTGTGGCAATGATGCTTACCGGAATGTGCCATGTGATTATTTTTCTCCAAAGCATGAACAACAAACCAGCAATAAGCGCAACTGCACACACCTCGCCTATTGTGCCGGCACCACCGTTGATGTTGTCGCCAAGAAGCATGTGTATAGATCCGGGAAGCGAGTCAAGCACACTGGCATCGCCGCTTGTTATGGCATGTTTCATTACACTGAGAGGCGTAGCACCTGTTTGGGCATCAAGGTAGCTCGACAGATGCCCCATTACAGGCCA
This sequence comes from Acidaminococcaceae bacterium, assembly GCA_963609005.1. Classification (GTDB taxonomy): domain Bacteria; phylum Bacteroidota; class Bacteroidia; order Bacteroidales; family Bacteroidaceae; genus Prevotella. The sequence goes on along the minus strand of CAVDJG010000029.1, from coordinate 6,093 downwards.
TGAAGTCATTTGTGCAGGAAAGCTCACGAGCAACACACAACGCCCTACCAACGCCGGATTGAACGGATTAGCCCCAAGTCCGCCGAATGTCATCTTGCCTATTGCTATGGCCACGAAAGCACCCAGCACTACAATCCATACAGGCATGTTGCTCGGCAAATTCATTCCCAACAACAATCCCGTGATAACTGCCGAGCCATCGTGTATGGTAGGTTGCCGGTTAAGCAGGAACTTTGTTATTGCCCACTCAAAGACAACACACGAAACCACACTTGTGGCGCATACGACAAATGCGCCCAGCCCGAAATAGGCAAACGAGACAATCAATGCAGGTATCAAGGCTATTATGACGCCATGCATATTGCGCTCTATGCTGTCGCCACTATGTATGTGTGGCGATAATGAAACGACGAATTTAGACATAAACTTATTTTTTCTTGCCCGCATTGCGAGCCTTTACAATTTTCATCACAGTTGATTTGCCAAGACGAATGTTGTCGAGCATCGGTCTGTGGGCAGGACATGTGAACTGGCACGATCCACATTCTATGCATGACGTTATGTGCTCGTTCTCGGCTTTTTCCCACAGATGGTTGGCCGAAACGGTGGCCAACAGGTATGGCTCGAGCCCCATAGGGCAGGCAGAAACACATTTTCCACAACGCACACAAGGTTGCACTTCTGCACGGCGGGCCTCACCACCACTTATAACGGTCACGCAATTGGTGCCCTTGCAAACAGGAACTTCGGCCGAAAGGAGAGCCTTACCCATCATGGGACCGCCTGCCAGCAGTTTGTTTTCGCCTTCGGGAACGCCACCGCAAATATCAAGCAAATCGCTTATAGGTGTACCCATTCTCACGATAAAATTGCCCGGATGCGCGAGTTTCTTACCTGTAACAGTGACATAACGCTCAAACAAAGGTTTTCTTCTCATCACTGCCTCATAGACGGCATAGGATGTTGCCACGTTCTGCACTATTGCACCCACATTTACCGGTATGGCAGGCGGTGCTGGAACCTGTCTGCCAATCACCGCATCGACAAGTTGTTTCTCGCCACCTTGTGGATATTTTTGCTGCAGCGGCACTATTTCAATGTTGTTGCATGAGGATGTTTTGCTTTCAAACAAGGCAATTGCCTTGGGTTTGTTGGCTTCAATGCCGATGTATCCCTTGTTTACACTAGCTGCGCGCATAAGCAATCGCAACCCTTCGATTATTTCATCGGCATGCTCAAGCATGAGCCGATAGTCGGCGGTGATGTATGGTTCACACTCCACTCCGTTCAATATAACACATTCGGCCTTAGTTCCCGGCGGAGGCGTAAGCTTGATGAACGTCGGAAATCCAGCTCCGCCCATTCCGGTAACTCCGGCATTCTTTATGCGGGCAATAATTTCCTCTGCCGTCAGTTCGGGATGTTGTTCAAGAGTCTCGACATCGGTTGTTCGAGAAATAGTTTCTTCCCAATCATCGCCATCCACATCAATTATAATAGCAGGATGCCGATAGCCAGATGCATCAATTGCGTTGTCAATCTTGGCTACTACGCCAGACACCGAAGAGTAAATGGGAGATGACACAAAACCAGAAGCCTCGGCCAAAAGCGTGCCGACCTTCACTTTGTCACCTTTATTCACAACAGGCTTTGCAGGAGCACCTATATGTTGCGACAACGGGAATATGGCCTGTTTTGGGAGTGGTGCAGCAATGGCTGCAACATCGTTGGTTATTTTGTTTTCTTCAGGATGCACCCCACCCTTTCTGAATGTTCTGAATCTCATTGTTTCGTCTCCTTTCCTTGTGTCGGTTCTACAACGGTGTCACCTGCAACGTTTGCACATGCATTTCCTTTACTATTGTCTGTTGCTGAAACAGTTTGTTGCACTGGTGTCTTCGGAGCAGGGAAATTCACTGCCTTAATGGCCTTTCGCGGACATGCCTTTTCGCATTTGCGGCACATCTTGCATTTTGCAGGGTCGATATAGGCTAAGTTGTTTTCAATCGTAATTGCGTCGAACTTGCATTCCTTAGCACATTTTCCGCACCCTATACACGAGACAGAGCATGCTTTCATGGCCAGTGCTCCCCTATCCTGGTTACGGCACGCCACAAATACGCGCCGGCTGCGCATTCCGCGCGGCCTCAATTCTATAATGTCACGTGGACATGCCTTTGCACACGATCCACATCCCGTGCAAACATTCTCGTCGATTTCCGGCAACCCGGTAGTTTCATTCTGTTTAATTCCGCCAAATGAGCAGGCCGACACGCAATCGCCGCATCCAAGGCAACCGTAAGCGCAGGCAGTCTCGCCCATTCCACTCACATTCATTGCAGCACATGTGCGCAGACCATCATATACGGCTACACGCTGCCGTGCCGTGCAAGAACCTCCACATCGCAACACAGCCACGCATGGTTCGGTATCGGTTACTGCCACGCCAAGCAAACCGGCGATTTTTCCCATGACTTCACTACCGCCTACGGGACAGGTAAAACCTTCGATACTGCCGCCATCGGCTGCTTTCACAAGAGCGGATGCCATGCCCGAACAACCGGCAAAACCACATCCTCCACAATTGGCTTGCGGCAACAATGAAGCCACCTTGCCAATGCGTTCATCTTCTTTTACGGCAAAATGCTTTGAACAATAATAGAGCACAAAAGCGGAGACAAGTGCTATCGTGCCCAACACAAGCAGTGCCGTCAGCATATAATTCATATTGTCATTGTTTGTTTTTCTACCTCTACTATGCGAAACGAGAAACGCCGGCCAACCCTTTTGCGCATGGCATACAGCAAAGCGTAATATACGACAAGGGCCATGAGCGCATAAAATGAAGCGACACAGTCGGATGTTCCCAACACAATGGCGATGACCAAAGCCAATACGAATACGGCCAGCGGCCACACAAAGCCCAAAAGCACCGCATCGCGTCCGTTGCGTGCGCCTGTTTCTACAACAACTCGGTCGCCAATATTGCGTGTTTCGGCATCAGGGTCGTGCACATCAACATACATCGACTTTCCATGAACCGTCCGGCATGAAGATGATGCGCTGCATGTGTCACAGGCCGAAAGCCTGACACATCGCACACGGACGACATTGCCGTGCACCGACTCCACCACTCCACATTGTCTAACCTTAGGTTCGCCCATATTTTTAATGTTGTAACTGGCGGCAAAACCGCTTCTTATACTATTGCAAAAGTAACACTATAATTTCTATTGGCAAATAAATTGTTGATAATTTTCGTTTTTGTCATTGCCCGATAAGTAAAAAATATTATATTTGCAACACAATAACAAAAGGAGCAGAACAATGACAAAACCTTCTGAACAGACAATCCAGCAAGTTGAGCGTTTCATAAAAAAAATCGCCCAAAAGTTCCCTTCCGACAGTGAAACTTCACTTGTTACCGATATACATGTGCGCGTTTCGCAAGAAAGTGGCGAAATGCTTGCATTCGACGACGACGACAAAGAAATCACCCGGTGCGTGGTTGAGCAATGGATAGGCAACAACGACGAGAACTTTTATGACGACATTGCAAATGCACTGACATCAACTTTCAAGTCGTTTTCAACCATTGCCGACAATTTGGGGATATTGAAGCCATATAGTTTTGTGCTTGAAACGGAGGAGAAAGAACATGTCGCCGAGTTGTACATAGCCGACGACGACACCATAATAATGGGCAAGGAACTCATGGAAGGTCTTGACAACGAACTGAACGACTTTCTTGAAAATCTGCTGAAGAGCGACATTGAAAAACAATAAAGGGACAAATTGCGGCAAAGCGCCAACTTTATTACAAGACACACTGCAATATAGAAAAAACAATCCTTCTTACAAGCTTGGCAAGCATAATACAAACCAAGCCATAAAGGAAACGACAAGCCATTTAGATTGTTTTCAAGAGGATGAAATGGCAATAATATAAAAATGGCAGACCTGCATTATTTTAACTGCAAGTCTGCCTTTTTTTGTAAGCTAGAAACTCATCATAAATCCGAAACGCACACCATTCTTGTGCACTCCCTTATTATTGTTATAGCTGAGACGGCGCACATAGTCAACGGCGAAGAACTTGAATATGTTATGCACTCCTGCCACTATTTCCCAATAAGGACGTTTCTGGTCCATAACATGTGCCCCGTCGGGGAACTGGAACAACACGCGGTCGTTTTTATTGATGTCAAGGAACGGATTGTTCTTGTCGGTAAGGGTGCTCCACATTCCCTTTACAGCAAAATACTCACGCCATTTCAGATGCTTGACAAGCGGAATACGGTTGAGCAGTTTTCCGTTCAAATCCCATGCAACCGACCAGAAAGCGTAACGGTCGCTAAGAAATTCCATGTTGCGCATCATGCTGAACGTGTTTTCATGCTCAAAGTAAGAGAGGTTTACGGGAGGCATTATGAGCAACGGATAAGGTACTTTGTCCCACTGTGCTCCACCATTCAAATGCGTATCGATATATCCCCAACTGCCAAGCCACACACGTTTATAGAAGCCAATCTCGGTGAAATTGAGTTTGTATTGGCCTCCCAACACGTTCTTGACTCCCATAGTATGGCTCAGAGTGAACTCCGGAGAGTCGAGATTTATAGGCCACCGTTGCTGTTTGGTGTTTATAAATGTCTGCCCGGGGCAATATCTTATACCTACCTTAAACTCTGTCGTGCGTATTTTCTGCACCAGTTTGTCTGCTTCAGGAGCATCGGCTGCAACAAGAGACGGCATCTTTTTAAACACCAGGTCGCCAGTTGGTTCGTTGCTTTCAGCCTTCACCGATGCGTTCATGCTGAATCCCCAATCGGTTTCATACACGAAACTCAACTTCTGGCGATTGTAGAAATACATCTGCTCAACCTTTTGCGTGCGGAACGACATGAACATATTGTCCTTGTTGTGAATAAGGAACTTGTCGGAAGGCGACATTACGTCGTAGCCTGTTTCAAACACGATATTTCGCTGCGGGAACTCAAATGGCGCGTTTTTCTTCTTGTTCAAGCTATAAGTGATTTCCGTGCCGTAATAGCTATTATGCGATTTGGTTCCATAGGCATAATATCCGGTCCAAAACAGGTGCTTGTTGAGATTGGCCGACGTGCGTCCGCTGACACGCAGACGGTAGCCATCGACAAAATTATTGGATATGATAGTATTGACAGGTCCGAAATCGAACTTGCTCTTTGTCTTTGAACTACCCGTTTCGACATAGTTTTCGGCAAATGCACGCAAGAAGAACAATATCCACTTGAAATTTTTCGACTGTTCCATGCGGTGTATGAATGCATTCATCGATGACTCACCTTTGGTAAGGTCAACAGAACGGTATTGATTCCAGAACGAGTCGTCGCGCACCATCGCATCGGCTTCATGCCGTGTTTTTGCCTTTCCCTTAAACAGTTTTTTGGGCAAATCATCGAAAGCATAATCGCTCAATCGGGTCTTCCTTACCACGAGCAACCGTCCCATAAGTTTGTTCATTTTCAGTTCGGCAGCCATGTCATCGGTAGTCAAAGCCCACTCACCATTCGGTAATTTTGTGTATTCCTGCTCGATTTTCATGTCCTCCACAAAATTCACATCCGAACGTTTGGGCAATGTGAGCGAGCATCGCTTTACATGCAGTGTCGAATCGGCAAGCACATAAAGGTCACCACGGAATCCAAAGTCCTGCTGGTTGTTTGGAATGAATTGCAGATGATAGCACAAATCGCGGTCTACATACACAGTATCTTCTATATAGTAACGATAGAAAGATATAGCGGTTTCACCGATAGGACTTGTAAACCAATATTGAAGCAGACGCACATGGTCGTCGTATATATCTACATCAGTAAACACTTCCTTCAACATGGTGTTTAGAATGTCGCCGGTTTGCAGCACATTATTTATACCTTCCGAACGCTGACCTTTGATTATGTCTTTTTCGTCTCGCGGATTTTTTCTGAATATATGTTGCGTAACTGTCTCGTCAACCGACACAGGAAGTGTGAGTTTGTTGTTGTATGGACTCGTTTCCAGTTGGTCGATGAGCCAAGGCTTGTTCTTGAAGCGCTTGCTCTCCAAGTC
>CAVDJG010000028.1:0-12857 GCA_963609005.1 Acidaminococcaceae bacterium | reverse complement strand
CAGTATAGCTGGCGCAATGCCCTTGTGGCTCTCGACGGCAGCGGTATGGTGGCCGGGGCATGCGTGGCCTACGACGGCGCAAACCTGCACAGCTTGCGCAGGCGGTTTATAGATGAGGCCCGCGAGTGCCTCCAACGCGACTTTACTGGCATTGCCGACGAGACTTTCCCGGGCGAGTTCTACATCGATTCGCTTGCCGTCTATCCGCAGTTCCGCCGCCGTGGCATTGCCGCCGCGCTGCTCAAGGCCATGGCGCAGCGTGCCTTCGGGGCCGGATTGCCCGCCGCTCTGCTTGTGGACAAGCAAAATCCCAACGCCGAGCGGTTGTACTCGTCGTTGGGATTTCGTCGTGTGAGCGATGCCGTGTGGGGCGGACATGCCATGCGGCGCATGCATCTCACGCCTGCATCGGCTCTGTTCTGATTAAATTTCGCGTGTGCGTTGGCGCAGCCACTCGCGCTCGTCGTTGTCGAGCAGGGGCGCGAGGCGGCTGTAAACAAGCGAGTGGTAGTCGTTGAGCCATCTGCGCTCGTCGGCCGAAAGCATCTCGGCCACAATCGGTGCGGTGTCTATCGGGCAGAGCGTGAGCGGCTCAAACTGCAGGAACTTCCCGAATTCGGTTTCTTTGTAAGGCACGGCCATAAGCGTGTTCTCTATGCGCACGCCGAAGCGTCCGGCCAGGTAAAGCCCCGGTTCGTCGGTCACTGTCATCCCGGCCACTATGGGTGCGGGCCGCCATTCCATGCGTATCTGGTGCGGACCTTCGTGCACGCTCAGGCAAGAGCCCACTCCGTGGCCGGTGCCGTGCATGAAGTTCATGCCCTCGCGCCACATTGCCTCGCGTGCCACGGCATCGAGTTGGGTGCCCGCTGCGCCGTCGGGAAACTTGAGATTCTGCAATCTCAGATGGCCTTTGAGCACAAGTGTGTACACGCGCCGCTGCTCCTCGGTGAGCCGCCCGAGCGCTATGGTGCGGGTTATGTCGGTTGTGCCGTCGGCATACTGTGCTCCGCTGTCGAGCAACAGCAGTCCTTCGGGGCGCAGGGCGGCGTCGGTTTCGGGCGTGGCCTCGTAGTGCACGATGGCCCCGTGGGCTTCATATCCGGCAATGGTGTCGAACGAAATGTCGCGGAACAGCGGTTGTTCGGCACGCAACTCACGCAGCTTTTCGCTCACGCTCATCTCGGTTTCGCCGCCTTTCTCTACCGCAGGCACGAGCCATCTCAGAAATTTCACCATGGCCACACCGTCGCGCAGCATGGCATTGCGGAAGCCGTTTGTCTCGGCCTCGTTCTTCACGGCCTTCATGGCCGGTATGGGCGATGTCGCAACCACGGTCTTGTGGCGTGCGGCTGCCTGCATGAGCGTGTGGTTGGTAGTGTCGGGGTCAACGAGAATGGTGTTGTCGGCGTAGCGTTCAAGATCCTCTTTCACGCTACGGTAATCGGCTGTGTGCACTCCCTCGGCGGCGAGATAGCTTTCCACCTCGGGCGTGAGCTTTTCCTTTTCAATGTAAAGTGTGGCACTGTCGGGCGTTATTATAAGATATGACACGAACACCGGCGTGCAGTGCACGTCGCATCCCCGCAGGTTGAGCGTCCATGCTATGTCGTCGAGCGGAGCCACGAGCATGCCGTTGGCACCGCGTGCCAGCAGGGCATGTCGTATGCGCCCGATCTTGCTGCGGCATGTTTCGCCGGCAAATTCAAGCGGTTGTATGTAGACTTTCCCGGTGGGCACGGCGGGCCTTTCGGTCCATATACGGTCGAGAATGTCGAGGTTTGTGCGCAGCGTGATGCCTCCGAGGCTCTTGAGCTCGTGCTTTAGCGAGGTGGCCTGAGCCTCCGACACGCACAATCCGTCGACTCCCGCCTCGGTAGGGTCGCCGTCTTCCATCTGCGAGACTATCCATTCGGCCATGCCGGGAGTGCCTGCCACGCGTTCGCGCATGAGCGATATGCCGGTTCCGGCGAGCTGGTCTTCGGCTGCGAGAAAATAGCGCGAGTCGGTCCACAGGGCCGCACTGCGCAGCGTTATTACCGCCGTGCCTGCGCTTCCGTCAAATCCCGTGATCCACTTGCGGCCTTCCCAACGTTGGGGCACATACTCGCTCATGTGCGGGTCGGCACTCGGAAAGATGAATGCCGACAGATGCTCGCGGCGCATCTCGGCCCTGAGCATGGCGATGCGCTCCCTTATGGTGTCTTTGTTCTCCATTTGTGTGCTTATTAACCTATATGTCTTACAAACTTAACCATTTTATCGCGGCGGTGCAAATGTGCCGTTTCTTTTGCCTGAAAATTAAGATTAAACAACATATTAAAAACATTATAAATAATCGATTGTGAAAAAAAAAGAGTAACTTTGCAATATACAACCGAGTGAGGTTGCACTTAGAACAATTCTTAAACACATATAAATTTATAGTTATGGCATTTTTAAGTAATGAGAAACTGTTGATCGTCGGTGCCGGCGGCATGATTGGTTCCAACATGGTACAGAGCGCTCTGATGCTCGGATTAACCCCCAACATCTGTCTTTACGACATCTATGAGCCGGGCGTTCACGGCGTGTTCGACGAAATCCAGCAGTGCGCATTCCCCGGTGTTAACGTTACTTACACCGTAAATCCCGAAGAGGCATTCACAGGTGCCAAATACATCATCTCCTCGGGCGGTGCTCCCCGCAAGGACGGCATGACCCGCGAGGACTTGCTTAAGGGCAACTGCAAGATTGCAGCCGAGTTTGGCGACAACATCAAGAAATACTGCCCCGACGTGGAGCACGTTGTGGTTATCTTCAACCCGGCCGACGTTACGGCTCTCACAGCCCTCATCCACTCTGGATTGAAGCCCAACCAGCTCACATCTTTGGCCGCTCTCGACTCCACACGCCTTCAGCAGGCACTCGCACTGGAGTTTTGTGTGCAGCAGGACAAGGTTACTGGCGCCCACACCTACGGCGGTCACGGCGAGCAGATGGCTGTGTTTGCATCGCAGGTAAAGATTGACGGCAAGCCGTTGGCAGAGATGGGACTCTCTGAGGAGCGTTGGGAAGAAATCAAACACCACACTGTTCAGGGCGGTTCTAACATCATCAAGCTCCGCGGACGCAGCTCGTTCCAGAGCCCGGCATACAATGCCGTGAAGATGATTGAGGCTGCAATGGGCGGCGAGAAGTTTACATTGCCCGCAGGCTGCTATGTAAACTGCGACAAGTGCGGCTTCAAGAACGTGATGATGGCAATGCCTTCCACTATCGACAAGACCGGCGTGCACTTCACAGAGCCTACCGGCACACCCGAAGAACTCGCTTCTCTCGCCAAGTCTTACGAGCACCTCTGCAAGATGCGCGACGAGATTGTAGAGCTGGGCATCGTTCCCGCAGTTGAAAAGTGGAGCGAAATGAACCCGAACCTGTAATAGGACATTGTCCGAATAGAATAACGTATTGAAACGGAAGGGCATTGCTTGTCATGCAAGCAATGCCCTTTTTGTGCGCAGACATTCAAAAGTTTGTGTTGGCAGCGGTGCTCTGATGTCTGTCTGTCGGTGCTGCCTTGCCCGTGGGGAGGCTATTGACGGCGCAATGCCCCTACCACTTCGCCTATGTATTCGGTGTGGAAACCGCCGCCGTCGTCGTGTGCTCCGTAGAAGTCGGAGGGCGTTTTGCTGCGGAAATCCTTCTCTGACATGATCCCGGCATACATTGTGCGGCACTCTATCACGGTGTCGGCCTCGGCGTAGTAGGGCGTGCCGTTTTCGGTGTAGAGCGTGTGCAAGCCGAGAGCCTTGGCCTTGTCGCCGTCGCGTCCGCTGTGCGTGCCCATGTAGCGCAGCACGTTTTTGTCGCTGAATGTCATAACGGTGAAGTAGGGCGAACGCTCCATGAACTCATGGGTGTGCCTTCCCTGCCGCACATACACCGTGACTGCCGGTTTGCTCCACAGCGTGCCGAGCGCGCCCCATCCTATTGTCATGGCGTTGCTCGATGTCTTGTCGCCGGCGCAGAGCAGCAGTCCGTCGCCGGTGAAGAATGTGAACGGGCTCACGCTGAGGCTTTCTTCTATGTCGAAAGGTTGCAGCTCGCCTTTCGCTGCCGTGTTTTCTGGGGCTGCATCAGTTTTGTCGGCATCGCAGCCGCTGCCGTTTTTCACTGCCTTAACGCCGAGAACAACCACGGCAATGGCAAGGACAAAATTCAGAATTACAGATGTCTTCATGTTGAATATCGTGTTTTTGGTGAATTATTCAGAACCCTGTGCAAATTTAAGCAGCGTTCCCGTTGGGCATAAGAACCGGCAGTAGGGGCGCGGAACGAACACCGACAGCACGAGAACTACTGCCGCGAAGGCTACGACCACCCATGATGCGGCGTTGAAAAGGAATGCGGTGAACAGCTCATAGTCCATCCATCCGCTCCACACTCCGGTGAGTGCGAGTGCCGTGAGCACTCCCCACAGAAGTCGCCGCACCGTTGTGAGCCACCGCACTGTGCTTGCCGACAGTTGCACTTTGCGGTGTCGGGCGTGCGACGCAAGCTCCTGTGCCGAACCGAGAGGGCAGATGTGGGCGCAGTAATGGCTTTTGCGCCCGAACAGGGGATAGACAAACGCCACGGCAAGCATTGCCAACGGCGCGAGCGAAGCCGTGATTGTGATGCCGTGTGAGGCTATGCGCGTGAGGAGCGAGTGCGAAACGAAAGTGCCGCACCACAACCCGAGCACGCCAACGTTGAGTGCGAGCTGCACCATGTGGTAGCGGCGGCTTTTCACCCAAATGGGAAGCATTGCGCCGAGCAGCACAACCGCGAGTGCGGCCAGGCCCTTGGCGTCGGGCCACTTGTTGCCGCCGGTGTCGGCAGGATCGTTTGTTTTCGCCGCGAACGCAAGTCCGCGCTGCGCGTTTTCTATTATGGCTTTCGACGAGAATGTAGCTCCCGACACCCCGTCCACCTGCATTTCCACGGCTTCTTCAATGTCCTTCCCGTTCCACCGTGACAGTATGGCCGAGGCTTTGCCGAAGAATTCGGGCGTTTCGGAGTTGGGTAGCGCCTCAATCTTCACCACTTTCCCGTCTTTCACATAAACATTGAGCGGCACGGGTCCGCCGAATCCGCTCACGTCCTTGGCCAGCGCTGCGGTGCTGACAACCCTTGTCCCGTCGGCAAGGGTGTGCAGAGTGTCGTTGTCAACGGTCTTGGTTGTTGTCGCACCACTGATGTCGTTGCCCAGAAAACTGCGGTCGCGCACGATGGCCGTTGCCGTGACCACAAGCAAGGCAGTGGCAAAAGTCAGCAGATTCTCCAAGGTTTTCAGAGACTTTCTGTTCTTCATTTTATAGAGTTGTATTGTTGTAACCGCTGCAAAGTTACCGCGTTTTCCGTAGAAAATGTTACGGAATCGGGGGACAGTGTTACGTAATTATGGATTGCTTGAATAGAATTTCCTGGCAAGACTGGCTATGCTTGCCGGAACGAGGGCGCTAATGTCGAGCCCTTCGGCAATGCGCTGCCTCACCTGAGTGCTGCTTATGTCGTAGAGACCGGTGTCGTAGAGATGCACGCCGGGGGGCAGACTGGCTGCGTTGACGGGCGAGCCGGAGCGCGGATAAATGGCTATGCGGTAGTTGGCCATGATGTCGTCGGCGCGATACCATCGGTTGAACACGGCCCAGTTGTCGGCCCCTATGAGCAGGATAAACTCGCAGTCGGTGTGCGTGTGCGACAGATGTTGCAGCGTGTTCCACATGTATGACGGTCTTGGAAGGTGGAACTCGCAGTCGGACACCCTTATGCCGTAGATACCATCCACGGCGGTGCGTGCCATGAGCAACCGCTTGTCGTCGTCGAGCAGTGTGCCCGACGGTTTCAGAGGGTTGTGCGGCGACACCACGAGCCACACCTCGTCGAGCGCGGCCAGGCGCAGCATGGCGCGTGCTATGGCCACATGCCCGTTGTGTATGGGGTTGAACGAGCCGCCGTAGATGCCTATGCGTTTCATTCTCCGATGAACTGCTTCACGATGGCATAGGTCTCGGCCACGGCGCGGTCGAGGTCGTCGTTCACCACCACGCGGTCGAATTTCGGGGCCTGCGACAACTCAAACTCGGCGCGGGCCATGCGTGCCTCTATCACCTCGGGCGCATCGGTGGCGCGCCCTTCAAGTCGGCGGCGCAGCTCTTCGGCCGATGGCGGCTGGATGAAGATGCTGAGTGCGCGATTGCCGTAGAACTCTTTGATGTTGCAGCCGCCCTTCACGTCGACGTCGAACACCACGTTCTCGCCGCGTGCGGCCTGCGTTTCCACCTGCTGTTTCAGTGTTCCGTAGAAACGGTCTTCATACACTTCCTCGTATTCGAGAAACTCGCCGTGTGCTATGCGCTCGCGGAATTCCTCGGGCGAAATGAAGAAATACTCCACGCCGTTGCGCTCCGTTCCGCGCGGTGCACGGCTCGTGCATGATATTGAGAAGGCCAGATGCAGTTCGGGGCACTGCATGAGGCGGCCTATTATTGTGCTCTTTCCGCTGCCGCTCGGCGCGGAGAATATTATGAGTTTTCCCATGATCGGATGTTTTGTCGTTGTTGAGAGAGTTGGCTTGCGGCCCTGCCTGTGCGGCATGCCTTGCGTGCTGCGGGGCGTGCGGTGTGGGCTTCTGGCTTACAGGGCATTGAGCACCTGCTCCTTTATCTGCTCCAGTTCGTCCTTCATCTTCACCACTATGTTCTGCATTTCGGCGTTGTTGCTCTTGCTTCCGGTGGTGTTTATCTCGCGTCCCATTTCCTGTGCTATGAAACCGAGCTTCTTGCCCTGCCCGTGTCCCTCTTGCATTGTCTCGCGGAAATAGCGCAGATGGTTGGCAAGGCGCTGCTTTTCCTCGCTTATGTCGAGCTTCTCGATGTAGTATATCAGTTCCTGTTCGAGCCGGTTCTTGTCGTATTCCACGTCGGGTATGGCTTTAAGTCCTTCCACGATGCGCGCCCTTATTTTCTCCACACGCGCCTTTTCAAATGGTTCGATGCTCTTGAGCAGGCTCTCGATGTTGTCCACTTTCTCGTTGAACTTGCGTTCGAGCGCCGCGCCCTCCTGGTTGCGGAATGCCACGAGATTGTCGATTGCCTCGCTCACGGCCTGCTTTGCGGCCTCCCACTCGGCATCGTCGAGCGTCTCGTTGTCGGTGCGTGTGGTCACGTCGGGCATTCTGAGGAGCGTGGCAAACCAGTCCTCGGGCTCGGCAATGCCGCATGCTGCGGCCACTTCCTTTATCTGCCGGTGGTAGTCGGCCACGAGTGCCGCGTTTATCGGGGCGGCGTCGGCTCCGGCATCCTTCTCTATCCATATCGAGAAATCCACCTTGCCGCGCAGCAGGCGTGCTGTGATTTCCTTCCTTATCTCCATTTCCTTCTCGCGGTAGAGCGGCGCGATGCGTGTGGATAGGTCGAGTGTCTTGCTGTTGAGCGACTTTATCTCGACGTTGATTTTCTTTCGGTTGTAGGCCACGACTGCCTTGCCGTAGCCCGTCATTGACTGTATCATAATATCAGTTTGTGTTTTGCCGCCTCGCCCGGCCGCCGTTGCGTGTCGCGGTGAAGGGCGGTTTGTCGGTTTTTGGGCATGTGCCCACGCGACTGCAAAAATACTTATATTTTTTGAAAACGTGAAGATTTGCCGCCATTTTGTGCCTGTTGCCGACAGTCCGAAGCCTTCGTTTCGGCGTGTGGCGACTGTGGCATGCGCGTGCAGCAGCCGCGCGAGGTGCGTGCAGCGTATGGTGCACGCCGCGGCGGAACCTTTGACTGATGCCGCAGAGGGCATGAAAAAGGCGGCTAATTAGTTAATAAATCGATAAACGCCCCGTATTTTGGCGGAAAAGTTGTATTTTTGCAATTCATTACAAGTAATAGGTCCAATGCCGCCGCGTTCGGCTTTCTGCATTGTGGCAGGCACTGTTGGCCGCCGTGCAGCCGTCGCGGCATGGGGTTTCGGCGCATACATGTCTGGCAAGACGTCAGGCACTGTCCGAAACGGGCCGAAAACATTTACATCATGTCATGTATTTTGAACATTGAGACGAGCACCGACGTGTGCTCAGTGTCCGTCAGTCAGGACGGAGCGTGTATATTCACCGAAGAAGACCATGAGGGCCCCAACCATGCCGTGAAGCTCGGCGTGTTTGTAGATGAGGCCATGTCGTTTGCCGACAGCCATGCCATACCGCTCGATGCAGTGGCCGTGAGCTGCGGCCCGGGTTCGTACACGGGTCTGCGCATAGGCGTGTCGATGGCCAAGGGCATCTGCGCCGGACGCGACCTGAAGCTCCTTTCGGTGCCCACGCTCGAACTGTTGGCCGTGCCGGTGCTCCTGCGCGAGGAGGTGGAGGAGGGCGCATTGCTCTGCCCTATGCTCGACGCGCGCCGCATGGAGGTATATTCGGCCGTTTACGACCGCTCGCTCAAGCCGCTGCGCGGCATCGGAGCCGATGTTGTCGAGGCCGACACCTACCGCGAATGGCTCGACCGTGCGCCCGTTTATTTCTTCGGCAACGGCGCGGCAAAGTGCAAGGAGACGATAAAACACCCCAACGCACGCTTCATCGACGGCGTGGAACCGCTCGCAAAGTGGATGTTCCCCATTTCGGAAAAACGCATGCTCAACGAGCAGTTTGAGGACGTGGCCTATTTCGTGCCGTTCTACTTGAAAGACTTTGTGGCAAAGCAGTCGAAGCCGTTGCTCTGACATGCCCGTGCAGCCAATGCTGCACCGTATGCCCTGGGGCGCATACACGCCAAACGAAAAAGAATAGCAAATGAAGATAAAAGGACTTGATTACAACACGCAGCGCGAGAGACTCGTATTGCCGGAGTATGGCCGCGAGGTGCAGAACATGGTCGATCATGCCGTGGCACTCGCCGACCGCGCCGAGAGGCAGCGCTGCGCCAATGCCATAGTGGCCATAATGGAGCGCATGCGCCCCGCCGGCAACGACGTGACTGCCCACCGCCGCAAGCTGTGGGACCACCTCGCGCTCATGAGCGGGTTCCGTCTCGACATCGACTACCCCTTCGACATAGCCGGGGCAAAGAAGATGCTCGCCCGGCCCGAGCCCATGCCCTATCCCATGAAGCGCATTCCCGTGCGCCACTACGGCAACATGATGTTCGAGGTGTTTGACCGGCTCAAAACAATGCCGGCCGGCCGCGAGCGCGACGAACTGGCGCGTTTGGCCGCAAACCAGATGAAACGCGACCTGTGCCAGTGGGGACACGGCTCTACCGACGACGGGAAAGTGCTGGCCGACCTTGCCGAATACACCGACGGCAAAGTGCAGCTCGACGCAAGCAAGTGCCACATTTTGCGCCCTGACACCAAGGAACCCGAACGCAAACGCAGAAGAAAATAAAACCATATGGAATCGTTCATAATCGAAGGCGGGCATCCGCTCAGCGGCACCATCACGCCGCAAGGTGCCAAAAACGAGGCTCTCGAGGTAATATGCGCTGCACTGCTCACCAGTGAGCCGGTGCGGATAGACAATGTGCCCGACATTCTCGACGTGAACAACCTCATAAGCCTGCTGCGCGACATAGGCGTGAAGGTGACGCGCAACTCGCGCAACGACTACACTTTCGTGGCCGACGAGCTCAACCTCGACTATCTGGGCAGCGACGACTATGTGCGCAAGTGCTCGGCACTGCGCGGCAGCGTGCTGCTCATGGGGCCGCTGCTGGGCCGCTTCGGCAAGGCCACCGTGGCCCAACCGGGTGGCGACAAGATAGGAAGAAGGCGTCTCGACACGCATTTCCTGGGGTTCAAGAACCTCGGGGCAAAGTTTGTGAACGAGGAAGAGCGCAAGGTTTACTCCATTGAGGCACGCCGCCTCGAAGGCTGCAACATGCTGCTCGACGAGGCTTCGATAACCGGAACGGCCAACATCATAATGGCTGCCGTGCTCGCGCATGGCACCACCACGATATACAACGCTGCCTGCGAACCCTACATTCAGCAGCTTTGCCACTTGCTCAACGCCATGGGTGCCGACATCAGCGGCATCGGGTCGAACCTGTTGACAATCGTAGGCGTTGAAAAACTGCACGGCGCCGCACACCGTGTGCTGCCCGACATGATTGAAGTGGGATCGTTCATAGGCATGGCGGCAATGGTGGGCAACGGCATACGCATAAAAGATGCGTCGGTGGCACAGCTCGGCATCATTCCCGAGGCGTTCCGCCGCATCGGCGTGAAGATAAAGATCGACGGCGACGACCTCGTCGTGCCGCGCCAGCCGCACTATGTCGTCGACTCGTTTATCGACGGAACGATAATGACTCTCGCCGACGCTCCTTGGCCGGGACTCACTCCCGACCTCATCTCGGTGCTCATCGTCGTGGCCACGCAGGCACGCGGCACAGTGCTTTTCCACCAGAAAATGTTTGAAAGCCGCCTCTTCTTCGTCGACAAACTCATCGACATGGGAGCGCAGATAATTCTCTGCGACCCGCACCGCGCCGTTGTCGTGGGTCACGACAACCGCAAACGGCTGCGCGCCGGGCGCATGACAAGTCCCGACATAAGGGCGGGCATCGCGCTGCTCATAGCCGCACTCGGCGCCAACGGCACTAGCCGCATAGAAAACATCGCGCAGATTGACCGCGGATATGAGGACATAGAGCAGCGGCTCAACGCACTCGGGGCGCACATAAGCCGCGTTGACGGATAAACGGCCAGTGAGATGATACGCACAGAAGATGTTTACAAAATAGGCCGTATAGGCAAGCCCCACGGTGTGGGGGGCGAGGTTTCGTTCCATTTCGACGACGACGTGTTCGACCGGACCGAAGCCGATTTCCTTGTGCTTTCGGTAGAAGGCATTCTCGTTCCGTTCTTCATGGAGAGCTACCGCTTCCACGGCAGCTCAACAGCTTTGGTGAAGTTCTGCGACATCGACACGCAGGAACAGGCCCGCATGCTCACAGGCTGCGACGTGTTCTTCGAACGGCGCAGCGACAGCGACCCCGCCGACGGACTTTCTTATGCCGAAATCGTGGGCTACACCATAATCGATGCCGCCTCGCAGCAGCGCATAGGCACGGTGCAGGCAGTTGACGACTCCACAATAAACACACTGTTCGACATAGCCACACCCGGCGGCGACAGCGTGCTGATACCGGCCAGCGACGACCTCATTGCCGACATCGACACTGCTGGGCGCACCATAACGATGACACTGCCCGAAGGACTTTTCGACCTGTAATGCGGCGCAGCGCATATATAAATAATGTATAACGACTGATTATGAAGAAACAGATATGCATCCTTGGCTCCACCGGTTCGATAGGAACGCAGGCTCTCGACGTGATAGCCCAGCACCCCGACCGCTATGAAGCCTACTGCCTTACGGCCAACAACCGCGTGAAGGAACTTGCCGAGCAGGCTCGGCGCTTCCGGCCGGCGGCGGTGGTAATAGCCAATGCCGACCGCTACGGCGAACTGAAGGAGATGCTTGCCGACCTGCCCGACATAAAAGTGTATGCCGGGGCCGAGGCTCTCGACCAGATAGTTGAGGCCGGACCGGTTGACATGGTGCTCACCGCAATGGTGGGCTTTGCCGGACTTTCGCCCACGATACACGCCATAAAGGCACGCAAGACGATATGCCTTGCCAACAAGGAAACACTCGTTGTGGCCGGCGAACTCATCTGCCAACTGGCCAACGAGTATAAAGTGCCGATACTGCCGGTTGACAGTGAACACTCGGCCATATTCCAGAGCATAGTGGGCGAGGGAGGCAATGCCATCGACAAGATATTGCTCACCGCTTCGGGCGGGCCGTTCCGCAAGTTCACTCTCGAGCAGATGGCACACGTAACGGCACAGGATGCGCTCCGGCATCCCACTTGGGATATGGGCGCGAAGATAACCATCGACTCGGCGTCGATGATGAACAAGGGCTTCGAGGTGATTGAGGCCAAGTGGCTCTTCGGCGTGCCTGTTGACAAGATACAGGTGCTCGTGCATCCGCAGAGCATAGTGCACAGCGCCGTGCAGTTTGCCGACGGTTCGGTGAAGGCACAGCTCGGCGTGCCCGACATGCGCCTGCCCATACAATATGCGTTCTCCTATCCCGAGCGCCTGCCGCTCGACGGCGCACGCCTCGACCTTTTCAAGCAGCCGCTCGAGTTCTTCGAACCCGACATGGAGAAATTCCGCTGCCTTGCGCTCGCGTTCGAGTCGACACGCCGTGGAGGCAACATGCCGTGCATAGTGAATGCCGCCAACGAGGTGGTGAACGAGGCATTCCGCCACGGGCGGTGCTCGTTCCTCGACATGGCCGACATTATTGAGCGCACCATGAATCGTGCCTCGTTCTCGGCCCAACCCGACTACGACACTTACATAGCCACCGATGCCGAGGCGCGCCGCATTGCCGCCGAACTTATCGGGGCGTGACGGCGGCACAGGCGGCACATGGCCGCACTGCCGCAACAATCCTGACAAAACAAAAAGAACATCAATAAACAATGGAAGTATTTCTTATAAGACTGCTGCAGTTTGTGCTGGCAATCTCGATTCTTGTGTTTCTCCATGAGGGAGGCCACTTCTTCTTCGCAAAACTCTTCGGCGTGCGCGTCGAGAAATTCTACATCTTTTTCGACCCTTGGTTTCATCTCTTCGAGTTCAAGCCGCGCAACAGCGACACCGCCTACGGCATAGGATGGCTTCCGTTGGGCGGCTACTGCAAGATAGCCGGAATGATTGACGAGTCGTTCGACACCGAACAGATGAAGCAGCCGGCACAATCTTGGGAGTTCCGCTCCAAGCCTGCGTGGCAGCGTCTGCTCATAATGGTGGGCGGAGTG
>CAVDJG010000027.1:0-12878 GCA_963609005.1 Acidaminococcaceae bacterium | reverse complement strand
CGCCGTAGCCTCCGGCCACCACGATGGGTGCGCCTTTCAGGTTGTGCTTTGCAGCTTCCACGTGGCGGTCGAGCACCTTCACCACATAGTCGGTGGCGGGCACATACTTGGCCACTTCGGGATAAACCACCTCGCCTTTGGCCTCGCCCTCATACGGGGCTTTCTGCATCACGCCGCTGCGCACTGTCGCCATTTGCGGACGGTGGTCGGGGTTGACGATTGTTGCCACGATGTTTCCGCCGAAGGCAGGACGTATCTGGTAGAGAAGGTTGTCGTAGTGCTGGCCCGACTTCTTGTCGTCGTAGTCGCCTATTTCAAGTTCGGTGCAGTCGGCGGTGAGTCCGCTGGTGAGCGACGACGACACGCGCGGTCCCAGATCGCGTCCTATCACGGTGGCGCCCATGAGTGCTATCTGCGGTTTTTCCTCTTTGAAAAGGTTCACCAGAATGTCGGTGTGGGGTGCAGAGGTGTAGGGGAAGAGTCCCTCGGCGTCGAACACGAACAGTTTGTCAACTCCGTAGGGCAGTATCTGGCTTTCCACTTTGCCCTTGATGTCTGTTCCCGCAACGATGGCGTTGAGCTCCACTCCGAGCTGGTTGGCCAGCTTACGGCCTTTGGTGAGCAATTCCTGAGACACCTCGGCAACGGTAGTTCCCTCTATCTCGCAATATACAAAAACGTTGTTCATTTCTTTTCCTTTTAAAAACTTTGGGGTTTAACCGATGATTTTCTCGCTGAGCAACTCTTTTATGAGGCCCTCGATGTCGGCATCGCTGCCTGTGAGAGTCTTGCTCTCTTTGGCCTGGAACACGATGTTCTTCACGGCCTTCACCTTTGTGGGCGAGCCGCTGAGGCCGCACTGTGCGGGGTCGCCGTCAACGTCGGCCACTGTCCACTGGTTGAGTGTGAGGTAGGGACGCTCCTCATACAGGTAGTTGTATGCATCGTCGGCGGCACGCTCCATGGGAGCTGTGGCACGCTTGTATTTCATCACGCGCTTGGCGTTGCACGGGCGGCACGGTGCTGCGCTTCCGGTCACGGTGACAACGAGCGGCAGCGGGGCCTCCACTGTTTCCACACCGCCGTCGATGTGGCGGCGTATGGTGAGTTTGCCGTCCTCGCATTTGGTTATCTCCTCGGCATAAGTCACCTGTGCAAGGCCGAGCTTCTGTGCCACCTGCGGGCCCACCTGTGCAGTGTCGCCGTCGATGGCCTGGCGTCCGCCTATTACGACGTCAACGCCGCCAATCTTCTTTATGGCCGTGGCAAGGGCGTATGATGTTGCGAGAGTGTCGGCTCCGGCAAACAGACGGTCGGTGAGAAGCCAACCCGTGTCGGCTCCGCGGTAAAGTCCCTGACGTATAACTTCGGCCGCACGGGGCGGGCCCATGGTGAGTATTCCTACTGTTGAGCCCGGATTCTGTTCTTTGAGGCGGAGGGCCTGCTCCAGGGCGTTAAGGTCTTCGGGGTTGAAGATGGCGGGCAAGGCCGCGCGGTTGACCGTTCCCTCGGCCGTCATCGCGTCTTTGCCGACGTTTCTTGTGTCGGGTACCTGCTTGGCAAGTACAACAATTTTCAAACTCATATAATAGTAATTATTGTGAAATTTCAAGGTGCAAAAGTAATAACTTTTTGATGCCCAGCCAAATTATACTGTAACAAAATGCACAAAACGTGCGTTTATGTGCACAAAGGTAGCATTTTGTGCAGTGCGGGGCAGCACGCCTTCTGGCTGTACAAAGCCTTGCCCGCAGCATGTTGCATGCCGTCTGATGGCGTGCGGCATATGGTGCACACGCGTGGTGCTGATGCAGTGCGCGCGTACTGCGGCTGCTGCGCGCCGCAACTGGCACATGGTTAACTTTATTTTAGGCCGTCGTCTTGTCGCCGACTCAAAAAAAATGCGTAACTTCGCAACTAATATGATCGACCAGCCCACAATAGAACGCATAAAGGATGCCGCCAACATCGTTGAAGTGGTGTCGGAGTTTGTGACGCTCAGACGGAGCGGTGCAAACTACAAGGGGCTGTGCCCGTTTCACGACGAGAAAACCCCTTCGTTCATGGTGTCGCCTGCCCGCGGCACATGCCACTGCTTCGGCTGCGGCAAAGGCGGCAATGCGGTGAGCTTCATCATGGAACACGAGCAGATGACCTACCCCGAAGCGCTGCGGTGGCTTGCCCGAAAATACCACATCGACATACGTGAACGCGAGCTTACCGATGCCGAGAAAATGGCGCAGAGCGAGCGCGAGAGCATGTTCATCGTGAACGAATGGGTGGCCGGCTACTTCCAGGACATTCTGCGCAACGATGTCGATGGACTGGCAATAGGCATGCAGTATTTCCGTAGCCGTGGATTTCGCGACGACATAATAAAGAAATTCCAGCTTGGCTACGACCTGCCCGACCGTTTCAGACTTGCCGCCAGGGCCACGGCCAAGGGCTACAAGGAGGAGTTTCTGCTGAAGACAGGCGTGTGCTACAAGACCGAGCGCGGCGAACTCATCGACCGCTATGCCGGACGTGTCATATTCCCGTGGATAGGAATAAGCGGAAAGGTGGTGGGATTCGGCGGCCGTCTGCTCGACTCGCGCACCAAAGGCGTAAACCAGAAGTATGTGAACTCGCCCGACAGCGACATTTATCACAAAGACCGTGAGCTTTACGGCCTTTACCAGGCAAAGAAATCCATTGCCAAAGAAGACCGCGTGTATATGGTGGAGGGCTATACCGACGTTATCTCCATGCACCAGTGCGGCATAGAAAACGTGGTGGCCAACTCGGGAACGGCGCTCAGCGTGCACCAGATACACATACTGCACCGCTTCACGTCGAACATAACGCTGCTCTACGACGGCGATGCTGCGGGCATACACGCGGCTTTGCGCGGAACCGACATGCTGCTTGCCGAAGGCATGAACATGAAGGTGCTGCTGCTGCCCGACGGCGACGACCCCGACAGTTTCGCACGGAAACACACGGCAAACGAGGTGCGTGAGTATATTGAAAGCCACCAAACCGACTTCATACAGTTCAAGACCGACTTGCTGCTGCGCAACCAGACCGACCCGCTGAAGCGTTCGGAAGCAATCAACTCCATCATACGCAGCGTGTCGTATGTGCAGAACCCAGTGCTGCGCGACACCTACATACACGACTGTGCGGTGCGCATGAACCTTAGCGAGAACACGCTCGTAAACACGCTCAACGCCTTCATACGATCCGGCCGGGAGGAACGTGCCGGCACAACGGCGCAGCAGAATACCGCAACAACAAAGCCGCGCATGGCTGCACAGGAACCGCCCACGCCGCAACAACAGGCATCGAAGGTTGAGCGCATGCTTGCCGCACTCGTGATAAAACACGGCGATGTGGTGATTTTCGACAATGTCGAGGCCGACGACGGCAGCGTGGTGAGCCTTAACGTGGCGCAGTATGTTGACTATAATCTCGCTACCGACGGCATCAATATGAAAAACCCGCTGTATGCCAAAATCCTTGCCGAGGCGGTGGAACATTCCGCCGACCCGGGATTCCGTGCCGAGCCGTTCTTCATACACCACAGCGACATCGAACTGAGCCGCGTGGCAACCGACCTGTGCGAAGGACGCTACAAGGTGAACGAAGGGCAGAACGACGGCGAGGCAGAGCGCGAAATGAATGCCGACGAGAAACGTCAGGAGCAGGAAAACCGCATCGACCAGCTGCGCGCACAGACAAACCATCTGCTCAACGATTTCCGCATGGACTATCTGGAGCAGCAGCTTAAAGACCTGCAAGCCAAGATAAACCGTTCGGCGGCCGACCCCGAGAGGCTCATGCAGCTCATGGAGGAATACAAAAACGTGCACGAGCTGCGCAGCAAACTGGCGCGGCTGCTGGGCAACAACATAATAGCCTGACAACAGGCCCACACAACACAAGGCAGGTCGGAGCTATCCTGCCTACAACAGGTCACAACGACAACGGCACGCATGGCGCGCCGACAAAAAACAACAGAAAAATGTATTATATTGAAAAGAGCTTTGAAATCTCGGCAAGCCACAGCCTGAAGCTTTCTTACGAGAGCAAGTGCGAGCGGCTGCACGGCCACAACTGGCGCATCACGGTGTGCTGCAAGGCCAACGAACTTAACTGCGACGGAATGGTGGTAGATTTCACCTTGGTGAAAGAAAAGGTGATGTCGCGTCTTGACCATGCCAACCTCAACGAAGTGTTGCCGTTCAACCCGACGGCAGAAAACATTGCCCGATGGATAGCCGGGCAGATACCGCACTGCTACCGGGTGGCGGTGCAGGAAAGCGAAGGCAATGTAGCGGTGTATGAGGACGACGGGCATGAAACGCATTAACGACATATTCTACTCCTTGCAGGGCGAGGGCCACAACACAGGCCGCGCTGCGGTGTTCGTGAGGTTTGCCGGCTGCAACCTGAAATGCCCGTTCTGCGACACCGATTTCGGCGATTTCGACGAGATGGACGATGCCGACATACTGCGTGAGGTGGGCCGATGGCCTGCACGCTTCGTGGTGCTCACGGGCGGCGAGCCTTCGCTGCAGGCCGACGGGGCACTGGTTGAACTGCTGCACCGGCATGGATACGAGGTGGCCATGGAGACAAACGGCACGCATGAGCTGCCGCCCGGCATCGACTGGGTGACTTGCTCGCCAAAGGGCAACACCGTGCTCACGCGCTGCGACGAACTGAAATGCATCTTCACGGGCAACGGCTTTGCCGCACCCGACGGAATAAAGGCACGCTACCGCTATCTGCAGCCGTGCGACACGGGCGATGCCCGGCGCAACGCAAGCATAGTGGCACAGTGTGTGGAATACATAAAAAGCCACCCTGAATGGCGGCTTTCGCTTCAAACACATAAACTCGCGGGATTCAAATGATTTATCTGCACTGGATATTCATGGCATTGTATGCCGTCGTTATTGTCGCCGCCGTGGTGACAGTACTGATGGACAACCGTCAGCCGGCAAAGACGATGGCGTGGATTCTCGTGCTCCTTTTTCTCCCGGTGGTGGGCATCGTGTTCTATTTCTTCTTCGGACAGAACACGCGCAAGATGCGTTTCATAAGCCAGCGCAGTCTCGACAAGCTCACCAAGCGCTCTATGCTAGAGTTTGTCGAGCAGCGCAACCTGCGCTTTCCCGAAGCCTACCGCACCCAGATACAGCTTTTCGCCAACCAAAGCATGTCGTTGCCGTTCAAGGACAACGAGGCCGACATCTACACCGACGGCTACGCTTTCTTTCCGGCACTGCTCCGCGAGATTGCCAAGGCGCGCCGCCACATACACCTCGACATATATATCTTTGCCGACGATGCGCTCGGACGTCTCGTGGCCGACGCTCTCATTGCCAAGGCAAAGGCCGGGGTTGAGGTGCGTGTGATATACGACGACGTGGGATGCTGGCGCGTGCCGGAGCGTTTCTACGAGCGCATGCGCCGTGCCGGGGTGCAGGTTTATCCTTTCATGCCCGTGCGTTTCCCGGCATTCACGAGCAAGGTGAACTATCGCAACCACCGCAAACTGTGTGTCATCGACGGCACTGTGGGGTTTGTTGGAGGCATGAACATAGCCCTGCGCTATGTGAAAGGCACCGGGAAACAGGCTTGGCGCGACACCCATCTGCGTCTGCGCGGCGGCGCGGTATATGCCTTGCAGTGTGCATTCCTTGTAGATTGGTATTTCGTGTGCCGCGTGCTTGTTACCGACAGACGCTATTATCCGCCTCTGCCCAAGACTATAAGCAACGACTGCATAGCACAGGTGGTGACGAGCAGTCCGATTGCTCCGTGGCCCGACATAATGCAGGGCTATGTGAGGGTGCTGCTTGAAGCAAAGCAATATGTGTATATCGAGACCCCTTATTTTCTGCCCACCGAGCCCATTCTCTTTGCCCTCCGCACGGCAGCACTTGCCGGTGTCGATGTGCGGCTTATGATTCCGCGCCACGGCGACGTGCGCCTTCTTGAGTTGGCAAGCATTTCCTATGTTATGGAAACGGTTGAGGCCGGTGTTAAGGTGCTGCTTTACACGGGCGGTTTCAACCACAGCAAGATACTTGTGAGCGACGACGAACTTTGCACTTGCGGCTCAACGAATGTCGATTTCCGCAGTTTTGAGAACAATTTCGAGGTAAATGTGTTTTTCTACGACCGCGAGATGGCATTGCGCATGAAAGATGTGTTCTTGACCGACGAGCGCTGTTGCGTAGCTATCGACGACATGCCCGAGCTGGCCCACCGCTCGTTCTTGACGCGGTTGTGGGAGTCGGCCGTGCGCCTTCTGTCACCGCTTCTGTAAGTGCGATGGCTTCGCGGTGCCACTGCGGCCGTTTGCAGCAAGTGCAGTTTTGGGTTGGTTTGCCGAAACGCTAAAACTGAAAAGTGGCCACAAGCGGCAAATGGTCGCTGAAACCATCCATATATCGCGGTCCGAGATAGTTGCGGCGGGGTTTCACTCCGCCGTATTTTGTGTCGTTTTCTATAAGAAATTCCTCGTCGGCAATGCGGCATGATCGCAGCATTGTCAGCATGCTTCGGCTCACTAATATATGGTCGAGGCTGCCCCATTCGCCCCGGTAGCGGTAGGTGCCGCGCGCGCCGTGTTGTCCATGTGCGCCTTCGGAAATGTCGGTCAGGCCGTTGCCGGTGAGCAACTGCACGCTGCCCGATTGCGAATAATCGTTGAAGTCGCCGGCGATTATTATCTTTGCGTCGGGCGACAGGGCACGCACCGAGTCGGCAAGTGCCGCTATCTGCCGGGCCACCTGCATGCGGAAAGGCCGCGAATGGGCTTCGCCGCCACGCCGGCTTGGCAGGTGTGCCACGACAACATGAAGGGTGTCGCCCGACGACAGAAGCCCCGAAGCGTAAAGAATGTCGCGTGTGGGGTGCATTCCGGGCAACGGCTGCACACGCACCGGGCGGTGGTTGACGAGGCGGAACGAGAACGGCGAATACATGAGAGCCACGTCGATGCCGCGCGGGTCGGGCGAGGATGTCATCACATATTCGTATCTTGCCTTGCGCAGCAGCGACCGTTTGGTGAGGTCGCGCATCACGCTGTCGTTCTCAACTTCGCACAGTGCCACCATGTCGGGCAGTTGCCATCCGGCCGAATCGCTTCCGCAGGCAATGACGGTCTGCCCCACGCGGTTGAGCTTGTGCCAGTATTTGAACGGCGTCCAGCGGTAGGTTCCGTCGGGAAGAAACTCGGTGTCGTTTTTCAGGGAGTCGTGCGTGCAGTCGAAAAGGTTCTCGCAGTTTAGCTCGACAAAGGTGAACAGCGACACAAGCAAGGCTGCTATGCACATGGCAAGTGGCGTGATTGTGAAAGGTTATACATGTTTTCCGCCGTCAGATGTTCTCCATGTCCTGGCGCACATTGGCGCGTATCTTCTCGAGATAACGCTTCATGCCGTTGGCATCTTTACGGTTAATAATGTCAAGGAGCTGCGTCAGCTCGTCGCGTATCTGCTCCACCTGGCCGCTGGTATATGGGTTGAACAGGATTTCCTGGAGCAGAAAATCGTCTTCGTTGAGCACCCCTTTGGCTATGCGAAGGTGTCGTTTGAAGGTTGTTCCGGGTGCATCCTGGTGCTTCATTACCGCCGCGAAGACGAAAGTGCTCACAAACGGGGTGCTGAGCGAGTAGGCCACGGTTTTGTCGTGTTCCTCAAACGTGTATTCATATATGTTCAGTCCGAGCCGGGTGTAGAGGTCTTTGAAGAATATGCGCCCCATGTAGTCGCCCTCGCTTATTATAATTGCGTTTTCCTCGCTTAGCTGGTTGAGGTTGGCAAAAGTGGGACCGAACATCGGGTGGGTTGACACATAAGGATGTCCGCACTGTTCGTAGAAAGCCTTGAGGTTGGTTTTCACCGACGAGATGTCGCTCACTATGCAGTCGTCGGGCAGAAACGGCAGCACTTCCTTGAAGGCCGGGATGGTGTATTTCACCGTGACCGCATTGATGAGCAGTTGCGGCCGGAAAGCGCGCACCTCTTCCATTGTGGTGAACCGTTGGCAGTTGTAGGTGTAGCGCATGCGCTGCGGGTCTTTCTCGAGCACTGCTACCTCGTGGTCGAAACTGAGAGTGTCGATGAAGAAGCTGCCCATTTTGCCGGCGCCCATTATAAGAATTTTCATTGCCTTGCTGTTGTTTGTTGTTGTATGTGGCATCCGCCGGAGTGCGTGCATACGGGTCATGCCGCCTCCGGCGGGCCTTTTTCATTGGTTGATTATGTCCATTTGCTGGCGCACCGACTCCTCGTGTATCTCTTCAAACACCTTCTTAATGAAGCTCGGGTCCATTGCGCACAGCGAACCTTGTGCTCCGCGCTTGTCGAGAATTTCGTTGTAGCGCGATGTCTGCAGCACAGTCATGTTGTGTTCCTTCTTGTATTGCCCTATTTCGCGGCACACGCGCATGCGCTTGGCGAGCAGTTCCATGAGTTGGTTGTCAAGTTCGTCTATCTGCTTGCGCAGTTCGTTTATTCCCTCGGTAGTCACCTTTCCGTCACGTATCACGAGCAGGTCGAGGATGTAGTCGAGCACGTCGGGTGTCACTTGCTGGCTTGCGTCGCTCCATGCAGAGTCGGGATTGCAGTGGCTCTCCACTATGAGTCCGTCGAAACCGAGGTCCATGGCCTGCTGGCAGAGCGGTGCTATGAGTTCGCGCCGGCCTCCGATGTGGCTCGGGTCGCATATTATGGGCAGGTCGGGAATGCGTCGGCGCAGTTCGATGGGTATTTGCCACATGGGCAGGTTGCGGTAGATTTTCTTGTCGAAGCTTGAGAATCCGCGATGGATTGCGGCCATGCGCTTCACGCCGGCCTGGTTGATGCGTTCCATTGCGCCTATCCACAGTTCAAGGTCGGGGTTTACGGGATTCTTCACGAGCACCGGGACGTCGGTGCCGCGCAGACTGTCGGCAAGGGCTTGCATGGCAAACGGGTTTGCCGTGGTGCGTGCCCCGATCCACAGAATGTCGATGCCGTATTTCAGTGCAAGTTCCACATGTTCGGGAGTGGCCACTTCGGTGGCCACGAGCATGCCGGTGGTTTCCTTCACCTCACGCATCCACGGCAGAGCCTTCTCGCCGTTGCCCTCGAAGCCTCCGGGCTTGGTGCGCGGTTTCCAGATGCCCGCACGAAACATGCGGCAGCCTCGGCTGGCGAGCTGCTGTGCGGTTGTCAACACTTGTTCTTCGGTTTCTGCCGAGCACGGGCCGGCTATAACAAACGGCCTTTCGGTTCCGCTCGGCAAGTTAAGGGGTTGCAGTTCCAATTCCATAGTATTTCGTTTTAATATTGTTCTTGTTTGTTTTTGGTGCGGTGTGGCGCTCCGTCACCATTCAATGGCGGCTATGCGGTTGAGCGCCTCTTGCATGCGGTCGTCGGAGGCACACAGACTTATGCGCAGATAGCGTGCCCCGTTTGACCCGAATATGAAGCCCGGCGTTATGAACACGCGCGCCTCGTGGAGCACGCGTTCGGTGAGTTGCTCGGCATCGCTGTATTTGTCGGGGATGCGTCCCCAAAGGAACATTCCCACTTGCCCGGCGTCAAACGAGCAGCCCAAGGTTGCCATTATGCGCTCGGCTATGTCGCGGCGGCGGCGGTAGACCGTGATGTTGGCCTCGTGGTGCCACTCGGGAGTATTGGTGTTGTAGGCTTCGGCGGCGGCGAGCTGTATGCCGCGGAACGTGCCGGAGTCGATGTTGCTTTTTATTTTAAGTATCCACGATATGAACGTGGGGTTTGAAACGCACATTCCCACGCGCCACCCCGGCATGTTGTGGCTCTTCGACATTGAATTGAACTCAATGCAGCAGTCCTTCGCTCCGGGTATCTGCATGAGCGACATGGGGCGCTCGTTGAGTATGAACGAGTAGGGATTGTCGTTCACCACCACTATGTTGTGCCGGCGTGCAAAGTCTACAAGCCGTTCATAAGTGTCGCGTCGGGCATTGCCTCCGGTGGGCATGTTGGGATAATTTGTCCACATGATGCGCACATGCGAGAGGTCGGTGCGTTCCAGTTCGTCGAAGTCGGGTTGCCAACCATTGTCCTCGCGCAGGTTGTAGTTCTTTACTTTTGCGCCGAGAATCTTGCTGAGCGATGTGTAGGTGGGGTAGCCCGGGTTGGGCACGAGCACCTCGTCGCCCGGGTTTACGAATGCGAGCGTGACGTGCAGTATGCCTTCTTTCGAACCTATGAGCGGCTGCACCTCGGTTTGCGGGTCGATGTCCACGCCATACCAACGCTTGTAGAATCCGGCCATGGCGGTGCGCAGCTCAGGCGTTCCCATGGTGGGCTGGTAGCCGTGTGCGTCAGGTCGGCGTGCCACCTCGCACAGTTTGTCGATTGTTTGCGGCGAGGGCGGCATGTCGGGCGAGCCAATTGCGAGCGAAACGATGTCTTTTCCCTCGGCGTTGAGGCGTGCCACTTCTTTCAGCTTGCGGCTGAAGTAATATTCCTGTACGGCCGATACACGCTCGGCCGGAGCTATGTTGTAGTTGTCGTTGTTCATGTCATTCGTTTGTTTTACGGCCTCGGCCGTGGTTTTTTATTAACGGCTTCGGATTGGGAGACCATCGTGCAGCATTATGCAGAATGTTTAATGGCCGGTGTATTCGCCGAGCACTTGCAGCGAATGGGTGAGCGGCAGTATTGCGTCGATGCTCTGCCGGTAGCGCGTGAGACTGTCGAAGGTGAGGTCTACATAGAACAAGTATTCCCATTCACGGCCTATCACCGGCAGCGACTGTATCTTGGTGAGGTTGATGCCGTAGCACGACAGTATTGTGAGCACCTTCGAGAGGCTTCCCTCTTCATGCGGCACGAGAAACACGAGACTTGCCTTGTCGGCCTTTTCCAGGGGCCGCAGGAAGTCGGCCTTGTTGGGGTTTGCCACCACGAGAAAGCGTGTGTAGTTGTGCTTGTTGTCTTCGATGCTGTCTTCAAGCACCTTCAATCCGTATAGTTTTGCAGCCGAGGCGTTGCATATTGCAGCCCATCCGTGGCATTTGTGGTTCATTATATATTCCGCCGAACCGGCAGTGTCTTCGGCTTCCACGGCTTTCAGTGTCGGGTGCCCGGCAAGGAAACGGTTGCACTGCATGAGTGCTACGGGGTGGGAGTGCACTTCGGTTATCGTGTCCCAGTCGTCGTCGGGCAGGCAACAGATGCAGTGCTGTATGTGCAGTTTGTGTTCGCCCACCACCGCAGTGCCCGAGTTGCGCAGCAGTTCGTAGTTGTGCAGGAGGCTTCCCGCAATGGTGTTTTCTATGGCCACGAGCCCCACGGCCGTTGGGTCGAGCTTTATGTTGTCGAACACCTGCTCAAATGTTGAGCAGCAGATGAGCTGTATTTGCTCGCCGTCGAAATATTGGTGGGCGGCGATGTCGTGGAATGATCCGTGCAGGCCTTGTATGGCTATTCTCTTCATTGGCGTTGTCGTGTGTGATAAACAAAAGCCCCGCTTTCACCGGTAAGTGAAGCGGGGCCGTATGTCATTTGTTTTTATTTCTGTTCCTAAGTTGAAATTCACACGCAACTTCCCGCTTCACAATTCCTTGCAAAGTAAAAATAAAAGTAAAAGAAAGATGCGTATGACTTGTTCATTTCTATATTCTGTTTGTTGGTTGCAAATTTATAACAAATAATTTGTTCTTGCAAATGTTTTGTGATAAAATGCCATTAACCCGGTGGTTTTTGTTAACCGTTGTTGAAAATGCCGTATGGGTCGATGTTTTTGTAGGTTTGTTTCACTTTTTGCTCGACGTTTTCCTGTGCCACCGAGGCCGTGGCCGAAAGTTCGCTGGCCATAGCCTCGTCTTCGGCGGCACCCTGTGCGTCGCCCAGTGCGGCACGCACGGCACTGCGCTCACTGAAAGCTGCCGTGCAGAACGGGTTGACATCGATCACCTCGCCATACATGTGCAGGGCTTTCTCATGGTCGCCTCCGGCTTCGGCCACACGGGCGTTGAGCAGCAGCACATCCTCGTTGCCTTCCACGTCGGCAAGCAGCCGTGCGGCATCGTCGGCCGCTTCGGGCAACAGTCCGTCGGCGAGCCGTATCTCGCCACGCAGCAACCGTGCGGCATGATAGTCGTCGGCGAGCTGCAATGCCTTGTCGAGCATCTGCACGGCGGTTTCGTTGTCGGCGCGTCCGCGGGCTGCGCGGGCCGACATGTAATAGGCGAGCGGGTCGCTGTCGTCAATTGCCAAAGCCTTGTCGCATGCTTCTGCCATTGCGTCGTAGTCCTCCATCATATAGGCCACGTCGGCCATGCGGAGTGCTATCGGCGCGTTGTCGGGGCGCGCTTCGGCCATGTAGGCAAGCTGCCGGTAGGCTTCGGCGAGGTTGCCCGTGGATATGTAGGCCTGCGAGAGGTAGTCGCGGCATTCGAGGTCGTCGTTTATTTCGAGTGCATGTTCAAGGCATTGCACTGCATAGTCGGCATGCCCGGAGCGGAGCGCACGCACTCCGTCGTATTTCAAAACGTCGAAATCTCTGCTTCCGGTATCTTTGCTGTCGTCGGTCTGGCTCTTGCCGCCGCCAAACAGGTTTTTGAAAAAACTCATTGTTCAGGTTGTTTTTTATGGTGTGTAATGGTTTTGTCGCGGCTAAATTACTAATAAAATCCTGTCTGCCAAAGCTCCGGGGCCAAAAAGTTGCACTGTTGCCGCGTGGCTGTGTGCCGCTTCTGCATGTTGTGGGATAAAAGAAAAGCCGCGTGGACATTGCTGTCCACGCGGCCGTATAGCATTTGAAAGCTCTTGGCTTTGATTAGCCGTTGTGCTTCTTCATGATCTTGATGAGCTCAACTACCTTGTGAGAGTAGCCGATTT